>JAZLGD010000115.1:0-7378 GCA_045616105.1 Oscillospiraceae bacterium
CATCGAAGCCCGACTGAGCTTCGGCGCAGGCGAAACGACGCCCGTAACGCTCAAGGAAAGCGAATATATTGTTGTCGATACGGGTGACCCTCTGCCTGAAGGCTGTGATGCGGTTATCATGGTTGAGGATGTTGTCAAAAACGATGACGGCTCAGTAAGCATATATGCTCCTGCCGCGCCGTGGCAGCATATCCGCCAGATTGGAGAGGATATTTGTGCGGGCGAAATGATATTGGCTCAGGGCGTTGAGATAAGTCCTGCGGCAATAGGCGCGATGATTGCAGGCGGATGCCTAAAAATAAGCGTTGTGAAAAAGCCTATTGTCGGCATAATCCCCACAGGGGACGAGGTAGTGCCGCCCAACGATAATCCTAAGCCCGGTGATATTCTGGAGTTTAACTCCTCCATATTTTCAGCCATGATAGAAAAATGGGGCGGTAAAGCCAATACATACCCCATAGTCCCCGATAACAAAGAGCTTCTGCGCTCAACTCTTTCTCAGGCGGCTGAGGAATGCGACATTGTTCTCCTTAACGCAGGCTCATCCGCAGGTCGCGACGATTATTCAGTAAAAATAATCGAAGAGCAGGGCGAGGTGCTGTACCACGGTATTGCCATAAAGCCCGGCAAACCGGCAATTTTAGCATGTAAGGGCGCAAATCCCATTCTCGGCGTACCCGGTTATCCCGTGTCGGGTATAATCGTAATCGAGGAATTTTTAAAGCCAATACTTCAGATCCTCTGCGGCGCAAATGAAGCAGGCGAGGAGTATACCGAAGCAATACTATCGCGCCCCATAGTTTCGGGACTTAAATACCGTGAGTTTGTCCGCGTCAGAATGGGCTGCGTTGACGGTAAGATGATAGCATCGCCCCTTAATCGCGGAGCAGGCGTTGTGTCCTCGTTTATGAAAGCCGACGGCATACTTGAGGTGCCGCAGGGAAGCGAGGGAATTGAGGCAGGAGAGACAGTTAAGGTGAAGCTTCTCCGACCTCTTCAGGAGCTTAAATCAAGCCTTGTGGTTATAGGAAGCCATGACCCGCTGCTTGACGAGCTGGGCAATATGCTCCATGTCAAGAATAAGGAACTTTATATGAGCTCGTCCCATGTGGGCTCAATGGGCGGGATAATGGCGATAAGACGCGGCGAAGCCCATGCCGCAGGCTGCCATCTGCTTGATGAAAACGACGGCAGCTACAATGTATCCTATCTGAAGCGCTTTTTCCCCAATGGCGGTATACGCCTTGTGGAATGTGTGGGCAGAACTCAGGGCATTATGGTTGCAAAAGGTAATCCCCTCGGCATCGAAAAGCTTGAGGATTTGTTTAAGGGCAATGTCCGCTATGTTAACCGTCAGAAGGGCTCGGGAACGAGAGTGCTTCTCGATTACCTCTGTAAGAAGCAGGAACTTGATGTAAGCTCGCTTTACGGCTATGAGAGGGAAGAACTCACCCACACCGCTGTGGCGGCTCAGATAGCCGCTGACAGCGCCGATGCAGGCCTCGGCATCTATTCCGCGGCACAGATGTACGGATTGGATTTTGTTCCCGTATGTATTGAGCAGTATGACCTTATAATACCGGATTCCGCATGGGACAGTCCCATGGTAAATGAGCTTATTGAAGTGCTCAGAAGCGACGAATTCAAGTCCCGCCTTACCGAAATGGGCGGCTATACTCTGAATAAACCGGGTGAAGTGAGGATGAAATTATGAGCTATAAAGCGGCAGTAATAACAGTGAGCGATAAATGCAGCACAGGTGAGCGCGTTGATACAAGCGGTCCTGCAGTTGCAAAGATGTTGAGTGACGCAGGCTTTGAAGTAATTTGTTCAGGCATAGTTCCCGACGAGCGTGGTGATATCTCCGCTGAGATTGTAAAGTGCTGTGATGAAATCAAAGCTGATGTGGTTGTCACCACCGGCGGCACGGGATTTTCAAAACGCGATGTAACTCCCGAGGCAACACGGGATGTAATCGAAAGGGAAGTAACGGCAATCCCTCAGGCAATGCTTTATTACAGCCTTGCCATAACTCCCCGCGCAATGCTCTCCCGTGCGGCGGCAGGCATACGCGGTGACAGTCTTGTTATAAATCTTCCCGGCAGCGAAAAGGCTGCAAAAGAAAACCTTAGCGCAGTTGTAGATACCCTCGACCATGCGCTTGAAATGCTTGCAGGCGGTGGACATTAATGAACGCATTAAGTGAAAAATGTGTGTGCATTGCAGGCTGCGGCGGATTGGGCGGCTATGCTGCGGAATACCTTATCCGCCTCGGTGTAGGCCATATTATAGCGGTTGATGGCGATAAGTTTTCCGAGTCAAACCTAAACCGCCAGATACTATGCACACTGGACACACTCGGCAAAGCTAAGGCCGAGGCTGTAAAACAGCGTGCCGAAAGCATAAATAAAGCTGTTTCTGTAACCGCAATAAACGAATTTCTTACTGCAGAAAATACGGAAAAAATCATAAAAAGCGCTGATGTAGTAATTGACGCTCTTGACAGTATAGATGCCCGCAGAATTCTTGCTGCAGCTTGTAAAAGTGCGGGCAAAGTGATGATTCACGGGGCAATCGGAAAAAGCGCTATGCAGATTGCCGTAATTCCGCCGGAGAAAAGCTTTCCAGCGATGCAGTCGGAAACAGTTCACGGCGATGACGTTCAGTCTTATGTTCCCGCAATATGCGCGGGATATGAAGTGAGCGAATGTGTTAAGCTGCTAAAGCATGAAGAATCAGCGCTCTACGGTAAAATGCGCTGTATAGACCTGAATACTGATGAACAGATAGATATTGAGCTTTGATCCCGCAGCTTTTTGTTTACAGCTGCGGGATTGCTTTGATATAATAATATTTAGCATGAAGTAAATATATTAAGACTGGAGGAAGTGATTTGATTGCCTGATATAAATGTTTTAGAGTACCTGAGACAGCTGAATTTTGCCTCAATGTGCCTTAGAATAGTGCTTGCGATGATAGCAGGAGGACTGCTTGGCCTTGAAAGAGAAAGAGTAAGCAGAGCAGCGGGCTTCAGAACATATATGATAGTTGCGATCGGAGCTTCACTTACGGTAATTTTAAGCCAGTATCTCGATTTAATGCTCAACACGGTATGGGCAGACACGGCGGCGGAAATTGGAGCTAAGACCGATGTGTCCCGCTTTGGCGCTCAGGTTATAAACGGTGTCGGTTTTCTCGGCGCGGGTACGATTATAGTGACGGGACGTCAGAAGGTGAAAGGTCTGACCACAGCCGCAGGACTCTGGGCAGCGGCCTGCATGGGTCTCGCAATAGGAGCAGGCTTTTATGAGTGCGTTCTGCTTGCCTTTGTGCTCATGCTACTTGTAATGCGCATTCTTCCCATAATCGAACTAAGGCTTGTCGCAAGCTCACGCAATATAAATATATCTGTTGAAATGGACGATATTGCTGTCCTCGGAAATCTTATTAATAAGCTGAAATCAGAAGAAATCTATGTATATGACATTGAGCTGGATAAAGAGGAGCATGAGCATTTATCGAGCGTAAACTCATTTTTAAGCCTTCGACTTCCGAAAAAACAGTTCCATGAAGAAGTGCTGGCAATGGTATCGACAGTTGAAGGAATTATCCTTGTCGATGAAGTGTAAGGAGGCGCCCGTATGTTACAATGCTTTGATTTTGCAAGAAATCTGGATTTTATAGCTATCTTCACAAGACTGAGCCTTGCCGTAGTATGCGGCGGACTGATAGGAATAGAAAGAGAATTAAAGCGCCGTCCCGCAGGATTCAGAACGCATATACTGATATGCCTCGGCGCGGCAATAACAACTCTTACAAGTCAATATCTTTATCTTGAGATGCGCCTGTTTACGGATGTCGCCCGTCTTGGTGCGCAGGTTATTGCGGGAATAGGCTTCATCGGCGCAGGCACAATAATTGTCACAAGAAATAAGAACGTAAAGGGTTTGACTACCGCCGCAGGACTTTGGACAGCCGCAATAATCGGTCTGGTGTGCGGAGCGGGATATGTCGAGTGCGCCGTTGTTTCAACGCTTGTGCTGCTGTTTGCGGAGCTCGTTCTTATCCGCGTGGAGTATAAGCTTGCAAAAAATGCCGACGATATAAACCTGTATGTTGAGTATGATAGTGCGCAGGTTATGGAAAAAATACTCAGCCTGATACGCAGCAATAGTCTGAGCGTATCAAATATGGAGATAACGCGGTCGGAAAGCGATAAAGAAAATGATCCCTACTATTGCGCGCTTATATCAATCAGAGCGAGTAAAAAATACTATAACAACAAAGTATCTGAAAAAATCAGAGAGCAGGAAGGTATAAGGCAGGTAGAAGAATTCTGAAATTCTCTGCAACATAGTTTTTTATAAATCCGCAGTGTGAGCTGCGGATTTTTTATCGCAAGTGCAGCAATTAAAAACGGTAGAAATCTGCGCCGAAAATTACTTCAAAAATATGATGGACATTGACGATTTTAAGTGTTAAAATGTTAAAGCATAATACATAAATTAACAGAAATGAAATTTGAATATTAAGAAAGGAATAGCACAAATGAAACAATTTAATGTCGTTTCACCTGAAGTTGCCGCACAGCTTGCAGCTGTTGTCGGCGAAAAACGCTTTTATATGGGTGACCGCGTAAGAGAAGACTATTCTCATGATGAGATGCCGCTCTACGGCAAGCATGCCCCTGAATGCGTATGTGAGGTTGAAAGCACGGAAGAAGTTGCAGCTATCATGAAGATATGCAACGAGAACAAAATCCCCGTAACTCCGAGAGGAGCAGGTACGGGCCTTGCAGGCGGCTGTGTTCCTCTTTATGGCGGCGTAATCGTCTGCACAGCAAGAATGAATAAGATTCTCAGCTATGACCTTGATAACATGGCCGTTCGTGTCCAGCCCGGCGTGCTGCTTCAGGATCTTGCAGCAGACGCCGAAACACACGGACTTATGTATCCCCCTGATCCCGGCTCAAAAACATCAACTGTCGGCGGCAATGTTGCAACAAACGCAGGCGGTATGCGCGCTGTAAAATACGGCTCAACCAGAGATTATGTTCTTGCTCTTACTGTCGTTCTTGCTAACGGCGAGATTATGAACATAGGCAAGACCGTCTGCAAGACCAGCACCGGTTACAGCCTGCTGCACCTTATGGTCGGCTCTGAGGGCACTCTCGGTATTATCACGGAAATGACAATGAAGCTCGTTCCCCGTCCGAGTAAGAATGTTTCTCTCATCTTGCCTTTTGCAGATATGACGACCTGCATCGCAACCGTTCCCAAGATCAAGATGGCAAACCTTGATCCTCAGTCTATTGAGTTCATGGGCGCAGATATTGTTGATTCTTCTTCCGAGTTCTCGGGAAAGAAGATTTTCCCCTCCGTTGTTAACGGTCAGAAGGTTGGCGCATCTATCCTTGTAACCTTTGTCGGTGACTCCGATGATGAGCTTTACGGAAAGATGGAAAAGCTCGATGCTCTGGGCGAACAGAACGGAGCAATCGATACGCTTGTTGTTGACACTCCGACCCTGAAAAAGGAAGTCTGGGCTGCACGCAGCGCATTCCTTACCGCAATTGAGTCCGACACCAAGCACATGGACGAGCTTGATGTTGTTGTCCCCGTCGATAAAATCGCGGATTACCTTATGTTCGTTCGCAGCGTAGGCGATGAAGTGGGCCTCAGCGTCCGCAACTTCGGTCACGCCGGCGACGGTAACCTGCACATCTATGCCTGCTCCAACGATCTCGACTTTGAAGAGTTCTGGAGACGTAATGAAATCCTTATGGCTAAGTGCTACACCGAATGCAAAAATATCGGCGGTCAGGTTTCCGGTGAGCATGGCATCGGCCATGCAAAGAAGCAGTATCTCGAAGAATCCGTAGGCGAAGTTCCGTTCCGCCTCATGCAGGCAATCAAGGACGTATTCGACCCCAACGGCATTCTCAATCCGGGCAAAGTCTGCTCATAAAAGGAGGATAAGAAAATGCTGAATATTCTTGTTTGTGTAAAGCAGGTTCCGGATGTTGATCTTGTTAAGATGGACCCTGTTACCGGTTCCCTTATCCGCGAGGGCGTTCCCTCAATCCTGAATCCCCTTGACGGCAACGCAATGGAAGCCGCCATCCGCATAAAAGAGGAGTACGGTGCAAGCGTCACCGCAATTACCATGGGACCTCCCGCAGCGGAAGTTGTTCTTCGTGAATGCCTTTCCGTTGGCGCGGATCGTGCAATTCTTATCACCGACCGTGCATTCAAAGACGCTGATACTCTTGCTACCAGCTATGTTGTTGCAAAGGCAGCCGAGGCTTACGGCCCCTTTGATATGATCTTCTGCGGCAAGGAAACTCTTGATGGCGCTACTGGCCAGATGGGTTCACAGCTTGCTGAACGCTTTGGCTGCACTCTTATCACTTCTGCATCTCTCATTAAGAGCGTTGACGTTGAAGCGGGCAAGCTCGTGAGCGAGCGCGAGATGGAAAACGGCATTGAAACCGTTGAAGCAAAGCTTCCCTGCCTTTTCACCATTGAAAAGACAAATTACCAGCCGCGAATTCCTAACTTTAAAGGCAAAAAAGCCGCCCGTTTTGCAGAGATCATCACTCTCACCGCATCCACAATCCCCGGACTCGAGGCTGACCGCATCGGCGCTGCAGGCTCCGGCACCATCGTTCCGCGCACCTATCCGCCCGAGGTCGGCGAATCCGGCATTATGCTCAATGAGGGCTCTGCCGAGAAAAACGCTGCGAAGGTCGTTGAAATTCTTGCGGAAAACGGACTTATTTGAGGAGGTGCAGCATAATGAATAAACACGATTACAAAGATATGTGGGTATACATTGAGCATGACGGCAGCGTTGTTCATCCCGTAGGTCTTGAGCTTTGCTGTGAAGTACGTAAGCTCTGCGATGTGACAGGGGATAAGCTGGTCGCTGTTATGGTTGACGGACTTCCCGAAGAGGAAATAGCAAAGGTGCGCAGCTGCGGCATCGATGCAATGATAGTTGTTGACGGTACAGGCTACAAAGAGTACAACAACGACGCATATACAAATCTTTTCACCGTTCTCTGCAGCAAATACAATCCTTCTGCAGTTTTCGTAGGCGGCACAATTAACGGACGCGATTTTGCTCCCCGCTTCTCCGCACGCCTGAATACCGGTTGCACATCCGATGCTACCGAGCTTATATACAACCCCGAAAGCGGCGATATAGAATTTGTTGAGCCCGCAGTAGGCGGCAAGATGATGGCCGTTATCACCGTTCCCGTTTTACGTCCTCAGGTAGGAACCATCCGTCCCGGCACATTCCGCTTTGAGCCGACCGGCGAAAAGGAAAATATCGAAGTTATACACGAAACCGTTAATTTCCCCGTTGCAGATAT
>JAZLGD010000116.1:0-17464 GCA_045616105.1 Oscillospiraceae bacterium
ATAAATTCAGCACACAAATTACGAGAGGAGCAAAACCCTCCCTCTGATGAGGGAGGTGGGCGAGCAAAGCGAGCTCGGAGGGAGAGAGTGCGCTAAGCCTTATGCTCGCGTGCATTTGACTGCATCGCTGACAGTGCTGCCTTATTTCTTCTCTTTCGGTTTACATAACAATGCAATGATGATGCCGAAGAAGACAGCAGCGCATATTCCGGCAGCGGAAGCGGTAAAGCCTCCTGTGAAGGCGCCGAGAAGTCCGTCCGATGCGACGGCTTTTTTCACGCCCTTTGCAAGGGTGTTTCCGAATCCAGTAAGGGGAACAGCGGCACCCGCGCCGGCCCAGTCCATAAGCGGCTGATATATGCCGACAGCACCGAGAACGACACCGGCTACAACGAAACAGGTGAGTATTCGTGCAGGAGTCAGCTTTGTCCTGTCAATCAGCAGCTGACCGATTGCACAGATTACACCGCCGACGGCGAAAGTTTTAAGATATTCTAAAAATGTATCCATAGCTGTACCTCATATATTTTCTATTGAAATTGCATGACATATGCCGGGGATGCTTTCGCCCTGCTGAGATGTGGTAGGTGACATGAGCGCGCCCGTTGGCGCAAACAGCACTTTTTTCCACTGACCTGCTTTAAAGCCGTCCATTATATATGAACAGAGAACGGAGGCCGCGCATCCGCAGCCTGAGCCGCCTGCATGAACATCCTGAGTGTTGCGGTCAAAAATGAGGAGTCCGCAGTCGGTGTAATTGCTTCCGAGCGTGCTGCCATCTTTTCTGAAAAGATCCTCTACCGTATCGTGACCGATAGCTCCAAGGTCACCGGTCACAATGAGGTCATAGTAATCAGGAGAACGTCCGGTATCGTTAAAGTGGTTTTTCAGAGTATCGTATGCGGCGGGAGCCATGGCAGAGCCCATGTTGTTTGCGTCCGTTATGCCTGCATCTACAATTCTGCCCGGAGTAACGCCGGTTACACATGTGCCGATGTTGATATTCTGCAGTATTGCCGCACCTGCGCCAGTAACGGTCCACTGTGCGGTGGGCGTGCGCTGACCGCCGTATTCCAGAGGAAAACGGAACTGGCGCTCAGATGAGCAGAAGTGGGAGCTTGTTGCGGCGCAGACCTTTTCCGCAAAGCCTCCGTCTATGGTCATAGCGGCGAGCATGAGCGATTCGCCCATGGTTGAGCAGGCACCGTAAAGCCCGAAGTAGGGGAGAGCGGAATCTTTCATTGCTTCTGCCGAGCCCATGCACTGGTTTAACAGATCGCCGGCAAATACACAGTCGAGGTCGGATGACGGAATCTTAGCCTTGTCGCATGCCAGAGAAAAACACTGCCTGAGCATGGTGCTTTCCGCCTTTTCCCATGAGCTTTCTCCGAAATACGAGTCGGAGGATATATAGTCAAAATGTTCCCTCAGCGGGCCCTCGCCTTCTTTTTGCCCGACAACCGCGGCAGAGCCGACAATGCAAACCGGCTTAGATAGCATAAATGTCTGTTTTCCTATTTTCTTAGTCATTTCAGTTCTCCAAAAAATTAATACAAATAGATTAGCTTTATTGTATGTAGCTTTAACAGATAATACACGTTAAAAAACTTCAATTTTTTGGAGTAAATCGTCAAAAATCGGCATGTTTCGTCAAATTTAGTACACATTGTCGATTAAATGCTATTGAACATATTTGCAGAATGTGGTATTATTTGGTTATGCAATTAAACGTAACGAAAGGGAAAAAGAGTTCATACGCAATTGCAAATATTTTTTAGGAGGATGTAATGAGAAAAACATCTAAGTTCATATCAGTGCTCCTCGCAGTACTGATGATTTGCTCGATCTTGCCATTTGGCGCTTTTGCAGATGGATTTGCAAAGGACGAGGGCGACGGTAAGTATCATGTTGCGGATGCAGCAGATCTGACTGCTTTCCGCGATGCTGTAAATGCCGGTAAGGATTTCTCCGGCGAAACTGTCATTCTCGACAGCGATATTGATATGTCCGGCGAAACCTGGACTGCAGGCATTGGTGTCGGCTCTGCAAAGTTCAGCGGCACATTCGATGGTAACGGCAAGACCATCAGCAATCTTACCGTTAACGCTGCTGAAAATTATGCAGGTCTCTTCGGTTCTGTTTTCACTGCAACAATCAAGAATGTCACTCTTGATAACGCAACTGTAAGCAACACCGGCGAGAACTACACTGCCGCATTGGTTGGCGGCGGCTACGCAAACATTGAAGGCTGCACCGTTAAAAACAGCAGTGTAAGCGGTACCGACCAGATTGGCGGCATTATCGGTTATCTCTCCTGTGGCTCAGTTAAGAGCTGCACAGTTGATAGCACCGAGGTTACCGCAAGCGGCGACCGTCCCGGCGGTATTGCAGGTAAGGCAAATACCGATAGCCAGTATGTTATTTCCGGCAACACCGTAAGTGACTGCACTATTCAGGGCAAGGTTTCCGCAGCTATTGTTGGCCAGATTATGACCGGCAACGGCCAGTACGAGATCACCAACAACAATGTTAAGGACACCAAGGTTCTTGACGAAAACGGCGCAGACGCATTCAATCCTATCGGCAACTTCCGCAGCGGCTCCTACAATGCCGATACCACAAAGATCGCAAACAACTACTGGACTCCCGCTGATCCCGCATCCTTCAAGATGGTAAATCCCAATGATGAGAGCCAGTACTTCGTTGTAAATACTTATGTTGCAAAGATCGGCGAAGTATACTACCTGACTCTTGCTGAGGCAGTTGCAGCAGCAAACGAGGGACAGACTGTTGAGGTTATCGCAGCAGGCACCTATAAGATGCCCAACATTCCCAAGAACATTACCGTTAAGGGCGCTGTTGATGATGTTGCCATCGATGCAACAGGCTCCGGCAGCATCTGCTCTGTTCCCAACGGCGTAACATTTGAAAACCTTGCATTTAGCTTTGGTAATGCAAGCTACCATGGCTTCCAGCATGCAGGCACCATCAATATGAATGGCTGTACTCTGAACGGCCTGTTCTTCAGCTACGGCGATATGAATTTCACCGAATGTAAGTTCGTACAGACCACCGAACAGTACATGATGTGGGCATATGGCAAGGACCTTAGCTTCAAGGATTGCACATTCGATGGCCAGGGTAAGTTCATCAATGTCTATTGCGAAAGCAATAGCGAAACCTACAACATTACCGCAGACGGCTGCACCTTTACCTCTTCCGTTGCAAATAAGTCTGCATTCAATGTAAAGGCAACTTGCGGCAGCACCGCACTTAAGTACAATGTTGTAATCAACAATTGCACAACCGACGATAATTTCCCGACTGACAAGCGTCTCGGTGAGAAAGTTGTCATGATTGATGACGGCAACTCCAAGGATGTAACCATCACTCTCGACGATGTTCAGATTTATCCCGAAGCAAACAAGGAAGTTGAAGTAAAAGTTGGCGATACCGAGACTCTTGATACCGCACTTAAGACAGGCAGCAATCTTACCTGGACTTCCGACAAGGAAGATGTTGCTACCGTTGATGAAACCGGCGTCGTAACCGGCGTTGCATACGGCGAAGCAACCATAACCGCTGCTGCAAATGACGTAAGCGGCACCGCAACCTTCAAAGTTAAGGTTCTTTGCGGCCATACTGACACCGAGGTTCAGAACGCAAAGGACGCAAGCTGCACTGAAGACGGCTACACCGGCGATGAAGTCTGCAAGATCTGTGGCGACACCGTAAAGCGCGGCGAGGCTATCTCCGCACTGGGTCATGACACCGAAGTCAAGGGCGCAAAGGCTGCAACCGAGACTGAAGACGGTTACACCGGCGATAAGGTCTGCAAGACCTGCGGTGCGACCATAGAAAAGGGTAAAACAATCCCCGCAACCGGACACACCTGCCCCTTCACCGACATCAAGGATTCCGGCTACCATGACTGGATTGAGCAGGCAGAGAAGGTCGGCATTATCAACGGTTATCCCGATAAGACCTACCGTCCCAATGCAAATGTAACCCGCGCACAGTTCATCACCATGCTCTACCGTGCAGTCGGTTCTCCCGAAGCAAGCGGCAAGCTTAGCTTCACTGACAATGGCAGCATCGCAGCTCCTTACATGGACGCAGTTGTCTGGGGTGTTGAGAACAACATTATCCTCGGCTACACCGATAATACCTTCCGTCCTGATCAGGAAATCAGCCGTGCACAGATGGCAACCTTCATGTACCGCTACATGAAGAATGTTGCAAAGTATGATTTCGGTAAAGTTACCGAGACTTCCTTTGCTGACAAGGCTGACATTGCAAATCCCTATGTTGATGCTGTTAACGCAATCGTATCTGTCGATATTATGAACGGCATGACCAAGACCACCTTTGCTCCCAACGCTACCGCAAACCGCGGCATGGCAGCAACCGTTATGCTCAGAATGTACAATCTCCTGAGCGACTAAGCAAAAATTTACAGGTGCAGTTTCTTTGAAACTGCACCTGCTTTTTGTTAAAAGGAGTATAAAAGCAATTGGAAAACGGCAGAACTATATCGGAAAACCATAGTATCATAACTGCTGTTTTCAGTCCCTGAGGCTATAAAAATGACGGTAATACATCAGTATTACCGTCATTTTATCTTTGTTGTAATTTGCCGCCCAAGCTGCGGCCTTTAATTAAAACTTGGATAATATCATTTCTTTGAGCTTTTTGTAGAACGGGGGTTCCTCGACCACGATTGTTGCCGCTGCACCGAGCATTGCAGCTATGATAATTGCCCATATAATGCCGGAGCTTTCAGGCTTGATATGAAGATTAACCTCGGCTGCCGAATGGCTCTCGTCAAAAACGAATGAGTTAAATTCATTCGTTTCAATTTTCAGCTCGTTTCCTTCAACATATGCTCGATAATTCATATCGCAGCAGCTTACAGTACCTACATTTTCAACTGCCGGTATAAAGGTGTTGCTTCCGCGCCCGTTGCACATCCAGAGCGTTCCGTCATCTCGGATGTATCCATAGTCCGTAATTCTCGAAACATTGGATGAGATGGTGGGGGAGAACTCAGCGTGAATCGCTCCGTCCTCGTCGGCTTCATAATCCATGAGGAGTACCTCGTTGGAGGTGTTCTGCAGAAGATATGCTCCGCAGCTTGATTTTGCAACGGCTACTATTCCGGCGGCAACCATTCGAGGTCTGTCATTGCCGAAATCTTCGCCCCAGGCGTAAAGCCTGTTGTCTTCGGTGACTGCGAGTGTGTTATTTCCGGAGCACAGAACGGACACGACCTTACCCATGACTGTCTTCGGCTCGCGTGAAATGGAACCGTCCATATCGCCCTGACCGAGTGAGCCGTTTGTATCGCGGCCCCATGTGTAAAGAACTCCGTCAGTCGTTACGGCGGCATTGTGCTCAAAACCTGCGGATGCGCACATAATGCTGTCCATGAGTCTGACAGGCTCTGTCGCTATTCCGCCATGGGTTTTTCCGCAAAGCAGAGAAATAACTCCGTCAGTGCCCCAACCGTAAAGCCCGTTGTCAGCGCTTATTGCGAGAGCGCACTTTTCGCCGACTATAACATCCTTTGCGTTACACATTACAAGGCAACGGTCTTTGAACTCAAAGTTTGATTTCTTGTGGTCAGTCGGTATAATGCCATTGCTGTTGTTGCCCCATGCAATCAGCTTCCCGTCATTCATGATTACAAATACAGTGCCGTCTCCACATGCAACACTGTTAATGCTGTTGTCTGAGTCGGCAAATGCCACGCCGCAAAGAACACAGCAAAGCAGAATAAATACTATAACTCTCTTCATTTCTAAGCTTCGCAATTCCCCAAAAAATACTGTGTGATGATTCATCACACAGTATACGCTGAAAGCACATGGCTGTCAAGAAATTGAAATGATTTTGTCATTTTTTATTTGCCGTTTCATATTTCCTTTTTGTAGCCATTCCTCCGCGGATATGGCGCTCGGCTTTGTTTATGTCAAGAAGCTTCCTGACCTCCTGATAGAGCCCGGGGTTTACGTTCTTCAGTCTCTCGGTAAGGTCCTTATGTACAGTGCTTTTGGAAATTCCGAATTGCTTGGCAGCGGCCCTGACTGTGGCTCTGTTTTCAATAATATATTCAGCCAGATCGCAGGCGCGCTGTTCTATATTTGTATGCACATACACCACTCCCTAATATCGCGTAGTAAATGTATATGTTTTCCGTTTGCGCCTTAGTCCAGAAAAAACACTTGCGAAAGAATGATATCTGCTTTAAATTATTATTAAGAAAATTGACGTAGTATTAAACGCGCAAAAAGGACACCGCAGACATGAGGGAATATTTTGAACATAAAACCGTATGGTTGACGCTGATAATTGTTGTTGCCGTCATGCTGGCAATATTTATGTTTTCAGCGCAGACTGAGGAGGAATCCTCCGAAACAAGCGGATATTTTGTGGATTTTTTCATAAATCTGTTTTCACCCGATTTTGAGAATTTACCGACTGAGAATCAGGAAACTGCTCTTACGAGAGTTACGAACCTGATAAGGAAGCTTGCCCACTTTACGGAATATACCGTGCTCGGTTTTTGCCTTACTCTGCATATAGGGGAACTGAAAAGCAAGCTGAACAAAAAGCTCGGCTTTGAGTGGGCGGCGATTATCGGTGTTATTTACGCCGCCAGTGACGAATTTCACCAGTTTTTCGTACCGGGAAGAGGTCCGGGAGTCAAGGATGTCCTGATTGACAGTCTCGGAGTCCTGACGGGACTTGCGCTTATGCTTGCGATTACTGCCCTTATTAAACGCCGCTCAGCCGCGGACAAAGAAGTATGAGTTATTATAAGCAGGGAAGTACGTGAGCTTCCGAGCAACAAAGCAGATAACAAACACACAAAAATGTGTGCAAGTTTAGTATGACACCAAAAAGGAGATACACAAATGAAAAAACAGTCCAAGATCCTGTGCGCAATACTCACCGTGTGCATGATGCTTACCATCCTGCCTCTCGGTGTGCTTGCAGCATCCGACGAGCCTGTAAACTTCAGCGATATTGATACAAGCAAGCTGAAGGATTACATACTCTACTGGGCAAACGAACCCGCAATAGACGGCGGTGATGCGCAGTACGTTATCGGCGGTTATCCCGACGGCACCTTTAAGCCCAACGATAATATTACCCGCGGCGCAGCTGCAGCAATTCTCGACCGCGCGTTCGGCTTTGATTCCACCGGCAAAGTTACCGAGTTTTCAGATGTTGCCAAGGATAATGTGTTCTATACCAATATTATGACCTGCGCTGAGAATAAGGTTGTTAACGGCTATGAGGACGGCAGCTTCAAGCCCTCCGCAAACATAAGCCGTCAGGCTGCTATTGCTATGATTGCAAGATGCGCAATGACCGAGGATGATTATAAGGAATTCTCCGATGATGCAGCCTGCAAGGAAATCCTTGCAAAGTTCAGCGATGCAAGCGCAATCTCCGATAAGTTCTACGCTGAATTCTGCTTCCTCGTAGAGTACGGCAATCTTGAAGGTTATGAAGACGGCTCCGTTAAGCCCGGCGACAGCATCACCCGTGCACAGTTCGTAAAGCTTCTCTATTCCATTGCTTACGGTAACGGTACGCCCGTTGTTCCCGGTAAGAACTACACCCTCGAGGTTTCCGTCGCCGCAGGTGACAAGACCGTCAAGGCCTCTGCAGACCAGCTTAGCAGCAAGTCTGTTCTCGTAACTGAAATTCTCAAGCTTGCCGAAGCAAAACGCGAAGAGCTTGAAGAGGCATTCCCCTCCGAGGAAATGAGGGCGCTCATTAACGACTGCGCAGATACTTATGCTGAATACAGCAAAGACGGCTGGACCGACGAAGAGGTTCTGGCATGGATCAATTACATTGGCGATAATTTCGGCGAGGCAGAGGGCGACATGATACTCATCCTTGCAGGCCTCGATCCCGAAGCATGCCTTTCCGAGCTTAGCTGCGATACTTACACTTTGGTTATGAAAGACTCCGAGGGCACTGAATATACCCTGACAGTCACCGTTTCCGAGACTGCAGCAGAGTAAACCTCGTTTTTACAAGGAATCAGTTCGGTTAAATGCAATAACGGCAGTATGGTTTAACGGTACTTTCCGTTGCGAAAGCTGAAAACCGATTTGCTGCTGCCGAAAATCAACTGAATTTGTCGTAAAAAAGCCTCAGATTATTCTGAGGCTTTTTTGTTCATTTATTACCGAATCTGTTTGACAAATACCCCCAATTGTTAGTATAATATACTAAGTTATATACAGCCTTACCAAAGGAGAACGGTCATGAAAAAATGCTCCAAGCTCCTGTGCGCAATTCTCACTGTGTGCATGATGCTTACAATACTGCCCCTCGGTGCACTTGCCGAAAACGAAGCACACGTGAGCTTTACGGATACCAACGGCCACTGGGCGGAAAAATATATTACATACTGGGCAAACACTCTTTCTAAAGACGGAACTCAGTATGTCATCGGCGGCTATCCCGACGGAAGCTTTATGCCGGATGCCAATATAACCCGCGGCGCGGTTGCGGCAATACTTAACCGTGCAATAGGCTTTCAGGTTAACGGCAGCACAGTTGGCTTTGCAGACGTAAGAGAAGACAACGTGTTCTACAGACACATTATTGCCTGTGCTGATAACGGAGTTATCAAAGGCTATCCAGACGGAACATTCAGACCCGGAAACAGCGTAACCCGTCAGGCGGCGGTTGCACTGATTTCAAGATGTATGATGACCGATAAGGATTATCAGGATTATTCAAGCGATTTTCAGTGCCAGAGCATACTTAGAAATAAGTTCAGCGATGCAGGTGATATTTCCAGTGCATTCTATCCCGAGCTCTGCTACATGATCAGTAAGGGAAGCCTTGAAGGCTATCCCGACGGCAGCATTCGTCCCTCGCAGCCCATAACCAGAGCTCAGTTTGTGAAGCTCCTCTCAACTCTGGTAGCCTCCGAGGAGAAAGACCCCGATGTGCCGCCGGTGGTTTCCGACAAGACGTATAAGCTTTCCGTTATCATTACCGATGGCGAAAGAACTTTTTCCGATTCCGTCGATGAGCTTAACGGCGATGTTAAGGTAACCGACGCGATAATGTCCGTTGTTTGTGAAAATCGCGGAGAGCTGAGAAGCAATTTCACTTCCGAAAAAGCGAAGGATACTCTCAACGCTCTTGTAGCGCTTTATGACATTAACAGAAGCTACGGGTGGACAGACAGAACAAAGCTTGAATGGGGCAGCTATGTTAATAAGAGCTTTGCAAGTGCAACAGGAGATAATACAATAATCTACGCATTTGCCAACGTTGAAACAACTCTATCGGATCTCGGAGAAAATACATACGTAGTGAATGTTGACGGCTTTACAATAGCAGTTGTAATTTCAGCCTATTAAAACTAAAAGCATCTCTCCGGAGCGGTTTCAGAGAGATGCTTTTTTAATAAATCCTAAAATAATCTGTTATATACTTAAGTGACTTTTGGGTAATATATAAAAGAATTTTTGTATGGAGATTCCTTAAATGAGAAAAAATACTGGAGCAAACGCTGCATATGAGGATGCGCAGCAGCCTAAGTCAAATAAGGGCGCAAAGGTTGCAATGGGCTTGATTATGCTGATGATCATAGTTGTTCTGCTGGTGTTCCTTGTGGCTAATCACTACCTTGATATGATAAACAAGGAGGATCTGGTGAATGTAATAGGGGCTGAGGATGAAACATTCGATGGCGATGGAGCCGGAGGCTACGGAGCGGACGGCGTTTCGTGGAGTGCTGTTAAGCCGCTTAACGATGGTAAGCTGATAAATATTCTGCTCATCGGTCAGGACAGACGCCCGGGTGAGGGCAGACAGCGTTCCGACTCAATGATTTTGTGTAGTATTAACCCAAAGACAAAAGAAATCGCAATGGTTTCATTCCTCAGAGACCTTTATGTTGAGCTCCCTGGAGACTACTCAGCAAACAGACTCAATGCTCCATATGTTTTCGGCGGTTTTGATTTGCTTGAAAAGACCCTTAAGCTCAACTTCGGCATAACCGTTGACGGTTGCTTTGAGGTCGATTTCAACGGCTTCCAGGATGCAATTGATGTTGTAGGCGGTGTTGATATTGAACTCAGCGCGGCAGAAGCGAATGTGGTAGGCGGCGGGGTTGTTGCCGGAATGAATCATCTTAACGGCGCTCAGGCTCTTGAATACGCAAGGATAAGAAAGCTTGATAATGACTTCGGAAGAACAGAAAGACAGCGTAAGGTTCTATCGTCTGTGCTAAGCAGTCTTAAGGGTAGCTCTCTCAAGGAAACTACAGCCCTTGCCGAAGAGCTTCTGCCTTGTATGACAACAGATCTCAGCAATACCCAGATCATGATGATGGTTTTGCGTTGCTATAAGGCTCTCAATTCGGACATTAATACTTATCATGTTCCGGAAGAGGGGGCATATTACAATGCTAATATAAACGGCATGGCGGTGCTGGTACCTGACCGACAGCTTATCAGAGACCAGCTTGAAGACTATCTGCCTCTCTGATTATTACAAAATTACTAACGCTCCAGATACCGTTTTTTCGGTTTCAGGAGCGTTTATTATGCTTAATTTGGTAATACTAATGCCATGAATTACAGCTTTTGCTTACAGCCGGAGTTCATATGAATATTTGTTGCCGATAGAAGGGGCGTATATTGCAATATCCTATTGCAAATATGAAGGTTTTAATATATACTAATTTTGTATGGGTATGCCAAAATTCCCCTAAATTTGCGCAAGAAATAAAGTATAATTATGAGAAAGAAAAGAGAAAAAATGCAAAAGAATCATAATACAAATAAACCGCTGATAACCCATTCCAAAAAAATTCAGCTTTTGATGGTTTTGTTCGATATTCTGGCTGTAAATATAGCGTATATTGGAGCCCTGTGGCTGAGATTTGACTGCAAATTTACAACCATTGAGACACAGTATGTTGTAGCATGGATACGCTTTGCGCCTATTTACACAGTCCTTGCCATCTTAACCTTCTGGGCATGCAGCCTGTATGACAGTATTTGGCGCTTTGCAAGCTATAAAGAGCTTCTTAATGTAATAATTGCAACCGCTCTTACTTTTCTCATTCAGTGCGTAGGTATAACCTGCCTGTTTGAGCGTATGCCGATAACCTACTATGTGTTCGGCATAGTGCTGCAGTTCTGCTTCACGGTTGCAATACGCTTTATGTACAGGTTTGTACTGCTACTGAAAGAGGTCAGCAGCAAGAATGTCGGAGCGAAAAAGCGCGTTATGCTCATTGGTGCGGGTGCTGCGGGCCAGATGATTCTGCGCGATACTATGATGTCTTCCCAGTGTGACGGCAAGGTCGTCTGCATTATCGATGACAATGAAAACAACTGGAAGCGCGCAATTGACGGTGTGCCTGTTGTCGGCGGCAGAGAGGACATTATGTCCGCTGTCGAAGCCTATAAGATTGATGAGATTTATTATGCAATTCCCAGCGCATCAACCGAGGACAAGCGCGAAATCCTTACAATCTGCAATGAAACATCTTGTCAGGTCAAGCAGCTTCCCGGTTTCTACCAGTTCGTTAACAACACAATAACAGTTAATCAGCTTAAAAAGGTTGATATTGAAGACCTGCTGGGTCGTGACCCGATAAAAATCGACATGGGCGAAGTGTTCAACTTCTTAAACGGCAAGGTCGTCATGGTAACAGGCGGCGGCGGCTCCATAGGCAGCGAGCTCTGCAGACAGATTGCCGCACATAATCCCAAGCAGCTCATTATATTCGAAGTATACGAAAACAACGCATACTCAATTCAGCTCGAGCTTAAGGACAAGTATCCGAAGCTTGACCTCGTGACGTTGATCGGCTCCGTGCGTGACAGCAGAAGACTTGATCAGGTGTTTGAAAAATACCACCCGGATATTGTCTATCATGCTGCGGCACACAAGCATGTTCCCCTCATGGAGGACAGCCCCTGCGAATCAATTAAGAATAACGCAATCGGCACATATAAGACTGCATATGCAGCTCTTACCCACGGATGTAAGCGCTTTGTGCTCATATCCACCGATAAGGCGGTTAACCCGACTAATATTATGGGTGCTTCAAAGCGCCTGTGCGAAATGGTTGTACAGAGCATGGACCGCAAGATAAAGCAGCATGCCTGCAGCGAACTCCCGATTCTGTATACTCACGGCGACAAGAATAACGAAAACGGAATTGCGTGGAACTTCGGTGATCTTGCCGACAATGCAAATACGGAGTTTGTCGCAGTTCGCTTCGGCAATGTTCTGGGCTCAAACGGCTCTGTCGTTCCTCTGTTCCAGAAGCAGATTGCCGAGGGCGGTCCTGTTACCGTAACACATCCGGATATAATCCGTTACTTCATGACGGTGCAGGAGGCGGTAAGCCTTGTCCTTCAGGCAGGCACCTATGCCAAGGGCGGCGAAATTTTTGTTCTTGATATGGGCAAGCCCGTGAAGATTGATACAATGGCCCGCAACCTCATAAAGCTCTCGGGACTTAAGCCTGATGTCGATATAAAGATTGAGTACACCGGACTTCGCCCGGGCGAAAAGCTCTATGAAGAAAAGCTTATGGCTGAAGAAGGCCTTAGCAAAACAGATAATGAGCTTATCCATATCGGAAAGCCCATAGCATTTGACGAAAACGAGTTCCTCGAAAAAATGAAGAACCTTATGGAAGTTGCTTATGCAAATGATGAGGAGCAGATCCGTGTCACGGTATCGGATATGGTTCCCACATATAAGTATAAAGAACAAAGCACTCAGAATATGTAAAAAGCATTAACCGAGAGCTGATATCAGCTCCCGACGGATAACAGTTTTCCTCAGGTTGATGAGAAACATATTCTTTAGCAAATGGAGCAAAACTATGAAAAAGATTTCATTCAGTCCTCCGGATATATCGGAATTGGAAATCCAGAATGTCGCAGAAGTATTGCGCTCCGGCTGGATGACAACAGGACCTAAAACAAAAGAGCTTGAACGCAAGCTGGCTGAATACGTGGGGGTAAACAAGGTGGTTTGCCTTAATTCGGCAACTGCTGCGCTGGAAATGGCCCTTCGAATTCTGGGAATAGGTCCCGGCGACGAGGTTATAACCTGCGCATATACCTATACCGCATCCGCGTCCGTTATAGAGCATGTCGGCGCCAAAATCGTTCTGGTCGACTGCCAGCCCGACTGCACCCAGATGGACTATGATGCAATGGAAAATGCAATCACCGAAAAGACCAAAGCCATTATACCGATTGATCTGGCGGGAATTCCCTGCGACTATGAAAAGATTTTCGGAATAGTCGAGAGAAAGAAGAGCCTGTTTAAAGCCGGCGATAACAAGCTTCAGGAGGCTATCGGCAGAATTGTTGTACTGACCGATGCTGCCCATGCAATCGGTGCATCATACAAAGGTAAAATGATCGGCTCTGTAGCAGACTTCACGGCATTCAGCTTCCACGCGGTAAAGAACTTTACAACAGGTGAGGGCGGAGCTCTTGCGTGGAATTCAATTCCCGGAATTGATGATGCCGAGATTTATGATCTTCTCCAGCTTTATTCTCTCCACGGACAGAATAAGGACGCGCTTTCAAAGGATGCGTCCAACTGTTGGGAGTACGACATTATCGGAACATGGTATAAATGCAACATGACCGATATTATGGCAGGTATAGGTCTTGCTCAGCTTGAACGCTATCAGGGAATGCTTGATAGAAGAAGAGCGTGCATCGAAAAATACGATGCGGCATTAAGGCCTCTCGGAGTGCAGACTCTTGAGCATTTCAATAAAGACTATACATCAAACGGACATCTCTATATAACCCGAATACCGGGTATAAGTGATGGCCGGCGCAGAGAAATTATCATAAAGATGGCCGAGGCCGGAATTACCACAAACGTTCATTATAAGCCCCTGCCTATGCTGACCGCTTATAAGAACCTCGGATTTGATATTGCGGATTTCCCCAATGCCGAGGCGTTTTACGAAAACGAGATAACGCTTCCGCTTTATTCAAGGTTGACGGAAGAAGAAGTAGATTACATCATAGATAATTACACTGCGATTATAAAGGAATACTTATGATTCTTTGCGATTGGGAGTCGCTCCCGGAGAATATGAAAACGCCTGCTGTCAGGCCGTATTATGATAAGCTGAGAAAAAAACGATTTGCCCTTGTGTGCAAGAGAGTTTTTGACCTTGTGGTCTCGGCAGTAATGCTCATAATTCTCTCACCGCTGTTTCTGATTCTGGCCGCTGCAATAAAGCTTGACAGCAAAGGTCCCGTGTTTTACCGCCAGAAAAGAATTACACAGTACGGACGGGAATTCAGAATCCATAAGTTCCGTACGATGGTTGTTGATGCAGATAAAATAGGAACTCAGGTTACGGTAGGCGCAGACCCCCGCATCACAAAAATGGGTGCGTTGCTTCGCGGCTGCCGTCTTGATGAGCTTCCTCAGCTTATAGATATTATCGAGGGAACAATGTCATTTGTCGGAACACGCCCCGAGGTTCCCGGATATGTCAGCGCATATACCGACGAAATGATGGCGACCCTGCTTCTGCCTGCCGGAGTAACATCCGAAGCAAGCATCCGCTATAAGGATGAAGCTGAGCTGCTTGCGGCGGCAGACGATATTGACAAAACCTACATCGAAACGATATTGCCCGAAAAGATGAAATACAATCTGGACGGCGTAAGAAACTTCAGCTTCTTCGGGGAAATAGCCACCATGTTCAGAACGCTTATTGCCGTCATTAAATAACAATCGAACATATAAAAAGACCACCGCGAGGGTATTTATAAGATGAGTCAAAAGAAAGCCGGAATACTGATAACATATATTACAATGGCAGTTAACATTGTCGTTGGCCTTGTTTATTCGCCTTTCATGCTCAGAATGATAGGGGACAGTCAGTACGGCGTTTATTCTATTTCCTCATCTTTGATCTCTTTTATCGCACTTTTGGATTTGGGTCTGGGTCAGACTCTTGTGCGGTATATTTCAAAAGCTCGTGCTCTGAACGATGCCGAGCAGGAAGCTCGGCTAAACGGCTTTTTCTTCAAGCTGTATTCGCTTATTGCGATTGCAGCTTTGTTTATAGGCGCAGCTATTGCGGTTTTTTACCCCATGGTGTGCAAAAAATCAATGAGCGCCGAGGAAATCCACCTGTTCAGAATCGTGTTTGCAATACTCCTCGTGAATGTTGTTTTCTCGTTCCCCATGTGCGTGTTTTCCTCAACGATAAACGCCCACGAGCGCTTTTTCTTTTTAAAGCTTGTAAATCTGATAAGCGTTGTGCTGAAATACCTGTGCATGTTCCTGCTTCTTAAGTTCGGCTATAAGGTAGTTTCAATCACGATTGTTGCCGCGGCAAGCTCAATTATCATGCAGTGCGTGTACGCGGTTTACTGTAAAAAGAGCATAAAAATCAGCTTTTCCTTCAAGGGCTTTGATAAGGGCTTTGCCGGGGAAATATTCTGGTTTTCATTCTATATATTCCTGAATCTGATAATTGACTTTTTGTATAACAGCACGGATAAGCTCATCCTCGGCGCAGTCGCGGGAACAACCGCAGTCACCGTTTATTCCTTCGGAATTTATTTCCAGAGCTATTTTCAGGAGCTTTCAACGGCGATGAGCGGTGTATTTCTGCCGAGCATCGTGGGTATATACGAAAAAGAGCACGATATGAAAAAAATATCGGATCTGTTCCTGCGGGTCGGAAGACTGCAGATGGCAATTCTGGTGCTTGTTCTGGGCGGTTATACCGTTCTGGGCAGGGATTTCATAAATCTCTGGATAGGAAAAAAATATTATGATGCCTATTACATCGGGCTCATCATAATGCTCCCCGCACTTATCCCGCTTACACAGAACATAGGCATTTCGGTTTTGCGCGCAATGAACCTCCATAAATACAGATCCTATATGTATCTGGCTATTGCCGTAATAAATGTTGCAATCAGCATCCCCCTCGCAAAGGCTTATGGCGGAAAAGGCGCCGCAATCGGAACCTGCCTCGCAACAATTGCGGGACAGATCGTTTTTATGAATATCTTCTATGCAAAACGTGTGCAGATCGATATCAGGGCGTATTGGGTAAACCTTATAAAAATAGTCCTGACCGTTGTTCCGCTGGTGTTTGTGACCTTTGTCCTGAAGAAAGCGGTCCCCGCAGATACATGGCTCAGCTTTGCGGTGTATGTTGCGGCCTTTGCAGTCTGCTACTGCATTGTGTATTACTTCATTATCGCAAACGAATACGAAAAAGACTTAATCAAAAGCATGAAGAAGAAACTGATAAAGCGTGGTTAATTGCATGGTTATCTTTCTGATCCTATTATTAATTGTGAGCATATATAAGATAAAGCTTTCCACATTTAATGAGGATTATATGAGCAGGGAAAGCACAGCTTCCGTAAAAGGCATATTTATCATGCTGGTTTTCCTCTCTCATATCAGAGCTTATATGACACTGCCCGACGGAAATGTCTTTTCCGAGATTATGAACTCAATCGGCCAGCTTATGGTTGCGATGTTCCTATTCTACTCGGGCTACGGAGTGCTCGAATCATATAAAAGCAAACCGAATTACGCTGACGGCTTTCTTAAAAACAGATTTTTCAAAACGCTTCTGCATTTTGACATAGCGGTTTTGCTGTTTCTGATCATCAGTATAATATTCGGCGATAGCTACCCCGAAAGAAATTATCTCCTGTGCTGGATAGGCTGGGAATCCATAGGAAACTCAAACTGGTTCGTTTTCGTCATACTTGCCCTTTATCTGCTCACATGGCTTTGCTTCAAGGTCTCGGATAAGGAGTACATCCTGCGCTTTTGCGTTTTGCAGACTGTGGTGACGGTCGGCTTGATCGCACTCCTTAAGCTGGCGGGAAAAGACCAGTGGTGGTACGATACGGCGCTGTGCTATTCCGCAGGAATATGGTTTTCATGCTTTAAGGACAGGCTGGACACAGCCTTGCGAAAAAAGCAGGTTTACTATCCTGCCCTTGCCGTGCTGACAGCAGTGTTTTTTGTGCTTTATAACATGGAGGGCGCAGCGAGATACTGCCTGTGTACTACGGTGTTTTCACTGATTGTTGTTATGCTTACGGTAAAGCTCAGCATCGGCAACAAAGCTTTGGCATGGCTTGGAAATCATCTGTTTGAGATTTATATTTTGCAGCGCATCCCCATGATAATACTCAGCAGGGCAGGACTTGAAAACCCCGTCGGACTGACCTTTGCCGCCCTTGCTCTCACAATAGGCCTTGCGGCCGTGTTTAATACAGCGCTTAAGTCTTTGGATAGAAAATTGTTCTGTAAGAGGTAACAGTTCATGCTGTCTCAGAAAATAAAAAACTTACTGAAAAAACTGCTGTTCCCGCTTGCGAAAAGAATTATTTTCGAGAGCAACCCCGAAATGACGGGCAATGTG
>JAZLGD010000117.1:0-2817 GCA_045616105.1 Oscillospiraceae bacterium
GACTTGTATTCTTTCCGTAAAGGAACACAACAGTGCATATATAGCACGCTGCGGCAGCCAGATAATAAATTATTGCGATTTTTCTGTTCCTGTCCATTTTTGCCTTTCCTTATGTAATCGGGATACTGTCTTTATTTTTCTTTTCTTCCTGCTATGCGCAGCTTTGCGTTTTTGAGCTTCAGGCCAACCTTGCTTGTGGCAAGCACGCCGAGGAATATTATGCCCGTTGATATGCCAAGGGACATACCCTCGAAGAAGTCAAAAACCGCGGAAGGATTGGCAGGCTCGAATATATTCATAATAAAATTCGTAAAAACTGCAATGAGTCCCAATATGAACACCCAGTGCATATACTTTGTGAGCTTAATTTTTTCATCGTTGCTGTAATCTGCAACCTTAAGTACGGTTTCTTCAAGTTCTTTATTCATTTTCTCGCTTTTCCTTTCTCCGTCGAGCAGCTCGCGGAGTTCCACGCCGTAGAAATCTGCAATGTCAATAAGTATGTCAAGGTCGGGCATATTGCTGCCCGTTTCCCAGCGTGAAACCGTGCGGCGGGAGGTACCTAAGCTTTCCGCAAGCTGTTCCTGTGTTAATCCTTTCTCTTTCCGAAGCTCTTTGAGAAAGCTTCCGATTTTCTGTTGATTCATTCTGCGTTCCTCCTTGCGAAACCAATCTACAATATCCGCACGTAAAAAAACAGGACACAAAGCGAGCAATGTCCTATTTTTTCAAATGGGACAGCATTGTCCCTCAGATATCCAGTTGTTTTATAAACTTTTCCAGTGCTTTATAAAGTGCCGCGCCTGCAATTACGCCGAATACGCCCTGAATAAGGTTGGAGGGAATATCGCCGAGGGCAGCCAGTCCGTATTTAAGAACAACGCCGTCATAGAAAAGATAGCCGCCGACCATGATAAGCTCTGCAAGTGCGCCTGCGAAGATGGCAAGAACGGTTTTGTTCTTGAACATTCCGCTCTTTAGAATAACGCTTGCAACAAGGGCGACAAGTGCCTTTATCACAAAGCTTGCCGGAGCATAGAGAGCATAGCCGCTCAGAAGGTCTGCAAGGAAAGAGCCGAGACCTGCGGCAAATGCGCCCCATGCAGGGCCGAGTATAAATGCGCCGAGCAGCACAACCGCGTCACCGGCGTGTATGTATCCGCCTATGGGCGTAGGGAAGTGAATGACCATCGTCGCGCCGCAGCACAATGCCGCAAACAGCGAGGAAAATACAAGCTTCCTCAATGTCTTACTATTCATCATCACAATCTCCTTTTTTATATCGATTTACATTGGTGGTAATCTATATTGCGTTGCCCGAATCGAACAGAGGTGTTAGTTCAGCAGATCAACATATCAGATTAGCAAAATCTTGCGTTACCCAAATCGATTTGAAAATCTCCGTGTTTCTTTGCTTCTGCAAAGAAACACGGTACATATTACGCAAACTTTTCTCTTTCCATAACCGCAAGCTCATCGCAGCGGTTATTGAACTCATTCTCCGCGTGACCCTTGACCCAGTGGCAGTGTACCTCGTGCTTTTCGCAAAGCTTCAGCAGCACTTCCCAAAGGTCGGAATTGAGCGCGGGCTTTTTATCGGATTTAACCCAACCCTTTTTGCGCCACGAAACCGCCCAACCCTTATCGAGCGCATCGATGACATATTTAGAATCGGAGTAAAGCTCAACTGTGCATGGCTCTTTCAGCGCCTCCAGCGCACTTATCACGCCCGTAAGCTCCATGCGGTTGTTGGTTGTTTCCTTTTCGCCGCCGGAAAGCTCCTTTGCGTGGCCGTTATACTGGAGAATAGCGCCCCAGCCACCCGGCCCGGGATTGCCGCTGCATGCACCGTCGGTATAAATAGTAACTATTTTCATGTACCTGACCTCCCCACCGACGGTGCATTGTCATCCCTTCGCGGTTGCCGATTTATCGGCGAGCGAAAGGGGACAATAATATGCGGCATAGCGGAGCAAATGCCGCCGTCTGTATATTTTGTTACAGTCTTCATATTAAATCTCCAACAGCCACCCAAAAGGGTGGCTGTTCAGTTTTATCTCAGGTATTTTGACTTGAGGATTTCGTATTCCTTTCGGCTTATAATGCCGTCCTTAAGGAAGCCGTCGAGCTGTTCCATGCGTCTGTTATGGTCATGCTGAGAGCTCGCCCTTTCGCAGTCGGAGTCATAGTACTTTTTCTCGGGCTCATAGCTCTTCTTTTCAGGCTGAGAGGGAGCATAGGGAATGCTTTCGTCCTTCTGCTTTGCGCTTTTTCGCTCGTAATTGACAGCAGAAGATGTGGATTTATTTCCTTTCTTTTTTGCAGCCTTGCCGATTAGCGCGCAAATTCCGAAGAACACCGCGATGCAAACAACAACGCCGATGACGCCCGCAGCATCACCGCCTGCATCATCAATTATGCTCAGCAAAATCAGAATACCGGCGAAAATCAGACCGCCCTTTGAATTCTTCTTTTTATCGCCTTTTCTATTTCCTTCAACCTTCATACCTTTTCCTCCTTTTTTATATCGGCTCACATTGGGAGGGAATCTATACTGCGCTGCCCGAATCGAGCAAAGGTAGTCGTTCAACAGATCAACAAATAGCTGCGGAGCAGAACCTACCGCGTGCCCGAATCGGACAGTTTTATATCGGCTCGCATTGGGAGGGAACTTTAACTGCGCTGCCCGAAACGAGCAAAGGTGTTAGCTCAACAGATCAACATTTCAGACTAATCAAAATCTGTGTCGCCCGAAACAGCGCCGCATCATGGCTCCCTCTGATGAGGGAGCTGTCAGCGAAGCTGACTGAGGGAGAG
>JAZLGD010000118.1:0-3897 GCA_045616105.1 Oscillospiraceae bacterium
GATGCAATAACTCTGCGCGATCCGGACAGCGTTGAGCTGCTGAACAGCATCGGCGTTGACAAACCTAAAATCGCGCTTGCCGCCGACCCTGTGCTTTCGCTGAGAAAATGCAGCGACGATGAAACAGCGCAGTTCATGGCCAAAAACGGACTCGAGGGCGGAGAGTATATATGCTTCGGCCTGAGAGACTGGCAGTGCTTTGATGAAAAGGCGGGCGAGTTTGCCGAATGCGCAAGCTACGCCTACCGTACCTACGGACTTGTGCCCGTATACCTTTCGATAAACCACGGGCAGGATGCCACTGTTGCGGAAAAGGTGAAAGAGCTTTCGGGTGTGCCGGGAGTTGTACTTCCCGGGATTGAAACGCCGGAGCTTGCAATCGGTATACTTTCAAAAATGAGGCTCACGGTTGCAATGCGGCTTCACTGTCTGCTCTTTGCCGCAAACGGAGGCACGCCTATTATCGGCGTAAGCTATGACCCGAAGGTTTCTTCGTTTACGGAATATATCGGCGGCGGAAAATGTCTGGAGCTTTCGACATTTAAAGCGGAGGAGCTTAAACGGCGCATAGACGATGTGTGCTCGTCCTCCGGAGAAAAAGTGTTCAGCGAGAAAATGGAAAAGGTGCTCATGGCGGAGCGTATTAACATAGAAACCGCCGTGGAGCTTATGGAAAAGCAAAACTGATGGGGGGAGATAATATGATCAGAACAGCCATACTGGTTTCCGGCGACGGAGCCAGATTGCAGACAATACTTGATTCGATGTATTTTAATGAAATACCGAATTTTGAGCTGGTTGCTGTCATATGCACGGAGCAGGATGCTTATGCTATGCGCAGAGCGAGAAACGCAAAGGTCCCCGCGTTTGCGGTTGAACCTGAAGATTTCCCCACAAAGCTTTCATACAGCATGGCAATCTCAGCCAAGCTTAAGGATATGGATATTGATCTTGTTGTGCTTGCGGGATATAAGATGCCGCTCGGCGTTATTTCCAGCCAGTTCAGGAACAGAATAATCGGAACATATCCCGCGCTTATCCCCTCCTGCGAAAATGAGGAAAACCCCGTAAGGGCGGTGCTTGAGCGCGGAAGCAAGGTGACGGGCGCAACGGCTTATTTTGCCGATGTTGACGGACACGTAGGCCCCATTATCATGCAGCAGGCTGTGGATATTCTCCCGGGCGATACCGAAAAAACACTTGCACGCAGAATAATGGAAGAAGCCGAATGGAAGATCCTGCCCAAGTCAATAATCCTGTACTGCGAAAACCGTCTGGAGATTCACGGCGGAAGAACCGTTATCAAGGATTGAGCGCCAGCGGTAAAAGATTAATAATTTAGGAGATTTAAATATGAACGAAAATGTTGTAAAATTCTTTGAGCTTTATGACTCCGATCCCGAGCTCAGAGCAAAGGTTCAGGCTGCCGAGGACGCATATCCCGGAAGCACGGAGATAAGAGAATATGTAGTCGAGGATGTGCTCATCCCCATAGCAGAGGAAATGGGCCTCGGCTTCACACTCACAGACCTGAAGAAATACGAAACCAAGCTCAAGTTCAAGCGCAGCACCGAGCCCAGCCCCGAAGAAGGCGACGAGGTTAAAATCCCCGTATACTGGCTGCTGGATCGCGGCTGGCAGAATGACGAAGCCGTGTTCTGCGGCGATAAAAAAGAAGAAAAGAAGAATATGTTCAGCATAGAAGAGCTCAAAAAGAGAGAAGAAGCTGACAAGAAAAAAATCGAGGAATAAAATTCCTCGATTTTTTTCATATCCGGATTATTTTACGAATGCCTTAAGCCCCTCAATCTCTTCGTCCAAATCGACATCAAATGCCTCCTGAAAATCGGCAAAGGCGTTTATCAGCTCCTCCAGAGTTGACTGTGGAAGCTCGTTTTCATCAAAAACGAAGGGCTCAAGCTCAAGAGACATATTGCTCAGTATCTCGGCAGGGTTTTCTATGTCCTCAAGACCGGGGTATTTCGCGTATGTGAACTGAAGCTCGCCGTATTGCAGGGCGACGGCCTTGGTACTTACGCTGCGGTATATTTCAAAAAGTGTCATAATAATTCTCCTTTATTTGATAAAGCAATTATATTTGCGTTGACATTGATTGTCAACTGAGATTATAATTTTAAATCATAATATTGAAAGGTAAAAACACCATGAATAAATTAAAAGAAAAGCTTATTAATAAGGAAAAGCCTCTGGGCATATTTTTTGATACCTGCTCGGTCAGCATTATGGAGTGTCTCGGCCGCTGCGGCTTTGATTTTGTAATCATAGACAATGAGCACTCTCCCATAGAAGCCGAGAGCAGTGCTGAGTTTATCCGCGCAGCGGAGCTCGTAGGCCTAACGCCTCTCTGCCGCGTGCGTGATACCTCACGCCCCGCAGTTTTGAAGCTTCTTGACGTGGGCGCTCAGGGACTTATTGTTCCCAACGTTCACTCAGTTGAGCAGGTAAAAGAGCTTATCAAATATGCTAAATACTATCCCGTCGGCGAGCGCGGATTCTGCCCGAGCCGCAAGGACGGATGGGGCTTTGACATTGACGGCGGTGTTCCCGCGACCATGGCTCACTTCAACGAGGAGACCATGCTCATTCCCCAGTGCGAGACAGTCGGGGCACTCGAGCACATCGAAGAGATTGTCGCACTCGACGGCGTTGACGGCATATTCGTCGGCCCCTATGACCTGAGCATTTCAATGGGTATTCCCGGTGACTTCGGCAATCCCGATTTTCAGGCAGCCATTGACCGCATAATAAACGCATGCCACGCGGCAGGCAAGTTCTGCATCTTCTTCGCGGGCAACACCGATGCGGTTGTTGCAGGCTATAAGCGCGGCTTTGACGGCATGGCATATTCACTCGACGCGGCACTGTTTATCGAGGCACTGAAGGAGCGGGTCGATACAATTAAAAATCAGCTTTGATTTATGACGAAGGCATCAGACGGATGCCTTCGTTTTTTACAACAAAAACGTGCCTGAAGGTCCTATGTTAGTGACATTGTACAATTGACAATATGTGTCGGTTTTGGTATACTTGCTTAGGTCTTTAAGTTGATACGAGATATCGGCAAGATGAAGTTAATATGAAGGTGGAGGAAGTCCGCCGTTTAGTCATATTCTGTCTTGCCGTAAGTGCAGGGCATTTTCTTTTTTTCGGGAGAAGTTTTTATGAACATGAAATTCATCGAAAAATACAACATGGAAAACAAGGACAGCATTGCTGCCTCTCTTGACTGTTCCTCATTTGGCCCCGATAAGGATAAATATTCTGTTTTTCCCGGTTTCTGTGATGTGCATGTACATTTCAGAGAGCCGGGTTTTTCTTATAAAGAGACCATAAAAACCGGGACTCTTGCCGCAGCGGCAGGCGGCTATACCGCAGTATGCACCATGCCAAACTTAAACCCCGTTCCCGATTCGGCCGAGCATCTGAAACAGCAGACAGAAATCATAGAAAAAGATGCCTGCATTGCTGTTTATCCTTATGCGGCGATAACGGTGGGAGAAAAAGGGGAGGAGCTTGCAAAGCTCCATGAGCTCGGCGAAGCAATCGCATTCTCCGATGACGGCAAGGGCGTGCAGTCCGATGATATGATGCGCGAGGCAATGCTGAAGGCTAAAGCAATGGGTAAGATGATAGTTGCCCACTGCGAGGTTAACGAGCTGCTTCGCGGCGGATACATACATGACGGAAGGTATGCAAAAGCGCATAATCACCGGGGCATATGCTCCGAGAGCGAATGGAAGCAGATTGAGCGCGACCTGAAGCTTGCCAAGGAAACGGGATGTGCGTATCATGTATGCCATATATCCACAAGAGAGAGCGTTTCACTCATAAGAAAAGCCAAGGCGGAGGGCGTTGATGTCACTTGCGAAACCGCAC
>JAZLGD010000119.1:0-6119 GCA_045616105.1 Oscillospiraceae bacterium
TCTCCGCAGCCATCCGTAACCGAAGACGGCAGGATCGTGCCTGCGGATTTACCTGTTTTATCCTCTCCGGCAAGCGCGATTGCCGGCGGATTCATATACTCGATGATTTCACGCTCTGTAAGTATTACAGGCTCATCAAGCATACCGAAAACGGCTTTTATAAGCTCAATATTTTGCATATTACGGGTCCTTTCGCCGTTATTGTATTCGCATTTTATCAAATAAGGTCAAAATATACAATAAGGCATTCAAAATCACGATTTTTTTAAATAAGATTTAAGTGTATCGTAATATTGATTTTTGTAAATAGTATATGTTACAATCTGTACTAGGCTAAGAAAAAATTTTTCCAACTAAAATGCAAAATTTATGGAGGATTTAAAAATGATTAAAGTTGCTATCAATGGCTTCGGCCGTATCGGCTCTCTTGCTTTCAGAGCAGCCATCAAGTCTGATGACATTGAGGTCGTTGCAATCAACGCTCCCGGTCATCCCGCATCCCACATCGCATATTGCGTAAAGTATGACTCCGTTCACGGCCGCTTCGACGGTGAAGTTGTCAGCAACGATGAAGAAAGCACTATTACCGTAAACGGCAAGACCGTTAAGGTTCTCACCGACATGGCATACCGCGACGCAACCCTCATCCCCTGGGGCGAGTTGGGTGTTGAGTATGTTCTTGAGTGCACCGGTGTTTACCTTGAAAAGTCCAAGGCACAGGCACACATCGACGCAGGCGCAAAGGTCGTCGTCATGTCCGGTCCCGCAAAGGACGACACCCCCATGTTCGTCTGCGGCGTAAACCTCGACAAGTACACCGCTGATATGCAGTTCGTTTCCAACGCATCCTGCACTACCAACTGCCTTGCTCCCATGGCAAAGGTTATCAACGATAACTTCGGTATCGTTGAAGGTCTTATGACCACCGTTCATGCTTCCACCGCAACTCAGGCAATCGTTGACGGCTTCCCCAAGAAGAAGGACCTGCGCGGCGCACGCTCCGTATACAACAACATTATCCCCTCATCCACCGGCGCTGCAAAGGCAGTCGGCAAGGTTATCCCCTCCCTCAACGGCAAGCTCACCGGTATGTCAATGCGTATCCCCGCTCCGGACGTATCCGTTGTTGACCTGACCGTTCGCCTTGAGAAGGCAGCAAGCTATGACGAAATCTGCGCAGCAATGAAGGCAGCTTCCGAAGGCGCAATGAAGGGTGTTCTTGAGTATGTTGATGACGAGGTTGTTTCCTCCGACTTCCGCACCGATGCACACACCTCCATCTTCGACGCACAGGCTGGTATCGCACTCAACGACAACTTTGTAAAGCTCGTTGCATGGTACGATAACGAATGGGGCTTCAGCAACAAGATGCTTGACCTCGTCCGTCACATGGACTCCGTCCGCAAGGCATAATTTGAACAAAAAGCTAAAGTTTTTTGTTCAAATTTGATAGTTCTCCGAACTTTCAATGCAATTACGAAAACTGTTTACTGTTACGGAAACTATCATCAGTTACGAAAACTATCGGAACTAAGTGAAAAAACCTCTTTCTGTTTGTTTTTAAGCAGAAAGAGGTTTTTTATAAATTAACTATACTCGTTCAAGAGTTCCTGTTTTATTGCAAAGAAAAACGCACATGATCCATAAAACGGCTATTAGCAGTTAATATCTTATTTAAATATGCTGAAGCAGCTTCCCCGACAGTTCTTGGTATGGTATAATGCATCCTTGATGATGGCGGCGCCGCTCTTGGTTGTAGTTCCCCGATAGTTCTTGGTATGGTATAATCTGTGGCGATAGCTATGTTGCAGATTATGTTGATGCACTCGGTCACGATTTCGGTGAGTGGACGGTTACAGTTGAGCCTACCTGTACTGAAAAGGGTGGTGAAACCCGTTACTGCAACCGTTGCAATGCATACGAAACAAAGGAAATCAAGGCACTTGGCCACGATTACGCGAACGGCGTGTGCACGCGCTGCGGCGAAAATGACTCTGCCTACATTGATATCACGAAGCAACCGACAAATCTGAAAGCGGCAAGCGGCACTACAGGTAAGTTCAGTATTACCGCGAAAGGCGACGGTTTGAGCTACCAGTGGCAGTATCAAAAACCGGGCAGCACCACTTGGACAAATTCGAGTGCGGCCAGTGCAAAGACTGCGACATTCTCAGTAAGTGCGCGCGAAGCGATAAACGGCTATAAGTACCGTTGCAAAGTAACAAACTCTTGCGGCAACAGCATCACAAGCAGCGCGGTCAGTTTGACTGTAAACCCCAAAATAACAAAACAACCGGCAAACCTCACTGCATCAAACGGCACGACAGCTAAATTAAGTATTACCGCAAAGGGTGACGGACTGACCTACCAGTGGCAGTACCAGAAATCGGGCAGCACAACCTGGACAAACGCAAGTGCGACCAGCGCCAAGACTGCGACACTCTCAGTAAATGCCCGCACCGCAATCAACGGCTACAAGTACCGCTGCATAGTAAAGAACTCCTGCGGCAACAGCGTGACAAGCAGCACGGTAAAGCTGACTGTGAAATAGCGTGCAAATTTTAATTACAAAAAGCAATGCATAATTTAAGATTTAAATCCTTATAAAACGCAAAACTCCCAAGAGCAAATGCTCTTGGGAGTTTTTATTGATTATTTACTTCTGGCAGAATCTTGCGATAATTGCCGACATCTCTGCGCGGCTGATTCCAAAGCCTGCGTGGAAGAAGCCGTCCTGATATCCGTTTACAAAGCCGTTGCCGCTTGCCCATGCAACTGCATCCTTGTAGGCTGCGGGAATGAGCTTTGCATCCTTAAATCCAAGCTGGCTGCTTACAGCGGGTGAGCCTGCGTAGCGGTAAAGCATGGTAACCATCTGACCGCGGGACACGCTTGCCGCCGGCATAAAGCTATGGGGAGTAAAGCCATTTATAACGCCCTCGTTATATGCCCATACTATTGCATCGTGCGCCCAGTGGGAGTTGGGAACATCAACGAAAGGCTCGGTAAGATTGCTTACATCGGGATAGCCTGCCATACGATAAAGGATGGCTGCCATCTGTGCGCGGGTAACAAGCACACCGGGTGCAAACAGCTCATTTGTGGCGCCCTGCATAATGCCTGCGTTGTATACATATTTTACAGAATCATAGTACCATGCGTCCTCGGAAACATCCTTGAAGGGCAGCTTCTTCTCTGTTACGGGCAGAGCATTGAGAATCTGCTGAGCCATGTACTCATGACCTGCTGCGGTGGGGTGTGCATCCTCGCCGAGGCCGGTCTGCAAGCTTGTGCCGTTAACATCTGCAAATGTTTCTGTTCCGGTTACATCAACATATGTATAACCGTATTTTGCCGCATTTCTGATAAGCCAGTTGTTTACGCTGTCTACAATAAGGTCGCCTGCCTTGCCGATTTTGAGCAGGCCGTTGCTTGTGAGAGTCATGGACTCATAGGGATTATACATGCCGACAACGAGAATATCGCCATAGGTATTTACACTGCGGAGCTTTTCAATGATGCGGGGGAAGTTTACCTTGAAATTCTGGTAACCTGCGTACATCTCGGAAACTACTGCGGGGATGTAGTCATCATAGTATCCGAGCTTATTCATAAGAGAAAGGATCGATGCGAGCTTATCGCAGAGGCTTCCGTCAGCAAGAGCTGCATTTATCTGCTCTTCGTTCTTTGCCCATTCATTGCCTGCGTCAATTACGTCGGTGGATGCCAGGAAGAGAGGCGCGGTGAACACATCGTTATTACCGATGTTGATGGTCATGAGCTGTGAATATGCTACGCAGCCTGCAATGGTTGTATCCCAGTAATTGCAATAGCCGTTCTCATCGCACATCCATGAGGTATAACCCAGAGAGTAGTAGTCGGGCTCAACCTTTTCGCCAAGAGATACAAGAAGCTCATTTGTTCTGAAGCCTATGCAGGAAAACGGGCAATGCACTGCGCCCAGTGCAGTGCCGACAAGCTGGGGATATGAGCCTGCAACTTCTGCATAACCGACAACCGAGCTGTGCTCGTATTTATCAAAGCCGGCGGGAATGCTGTCTCCGAAGCTGCTATATAGCCAACCGCGGTATTTCGCGTAATTATCCGGATTGTCAAGGCTAACAGCCAGCGAAGGAATGCACAGCATACTTGCTGCAATTGCTATGCACATTATAAGGGCAATTATTTTTTTAGTCTTGCTCATAATGCTTTCTCCTTTTTTACAAAATTGCCAATAATACACTTTGCGATTTTTAGTATATATTTCCGACAAATTTTTTGTCAATAGTTGAATAATATATATTTCCTACATTCGAGTATAAAAACAAACTCTTTCAATCAGCCGCCCGCTCTCCCCCGCCGCATAGCATGAAGTTACAGTCGCATGGTTTAAGAGCAAAAAGCAGAGCACCAATCGGTGCTCTGCTGTTTTGTTAGTTTTCCTTGTCGTTGGAGTTGACTGAGGGGTAGTTTCTCTCCCTCCGCCTCGCTTTGCTCGGCACCGCCCTCATCAGAGGGAGGCAATGTGCGCAATTTACTGCGCATTTTGATTCGGGCAATGCAACAGCGTTTACCGCCAATCCGAATCGAATTAAAACATTTCGAACAGGTTTATCTGGCTGCTGTCTGGCATAGTACCGAGAGCGCCGAGGCGTTTGAGTGCTTCAAGGTGGCTCTGGCTGACCTTGGGGCATGCTGCGCTGACTTCCTCGATGGAAATGAATTTCTTGCCGCCCTTGGTACATTCAGCAAGGTCACGCGCCGCAGTTTCGCCCAGACCCGAGATTGCGACAAAAGGCGGACGGAGCTTTCCGTCCTCGGTGATGGTGAACTTCAGCGCCTCCGACTCGTAAAGGTCAATCGGAGCAAACTCGAAGCCGCGCATATTGAACTCGTATACCGATTCAAGGGTTGTCAGGAGGTCGTCCTCTGCGGCGGATATGTTCTCTTTCTTTCTGAGCTCATTTATCTTGCGTCTTACCGCATCCGCGCCGCCTGTCATGATTTCCGCATCGAAGTTATTCTTCTGGCTGCGGCGGTAGAAATAGGCACTGTAATATGCAAGAGGCTCATGCACCTTAATCCACGCAATGCGGAACGCCATCATAACATAAGCGACCGCGTGGGCCTTCGGGAACAAATATGCAATCTTGCGGCAGGACTCTATGTACCAGTCGGGAACGCCGAAGCGGTGCATCTGTTCCTCCGCATCGCCGGGGAATTCGCCAGACTTCTTTACCTTGCCCTTTCGAACAGCTTCCATAGTCTTGAACGCCAGTGAGGGCTCCATTCCCTTGGAAATGAGGTAAATCATAATATCGTCACGACAGCCGACGGTTTCGTTAACCGTTGCTATCTCGTTTACGATCAGGTCGCGGATATTACCCGCCCAGACATCGGTACCGTGGGAGAAGCCGGAAAGTCGCACCAGAGTATCGAACTGGGTAGGCTTTGTTTCAACAAGCATCTGACGGGTGAAGTTTGTGCCGAATTCGGGAACGCCGATTGTGCCCGTCTTGCCGATGATCGGGTCATCGTCGGGAAGTCCGAGGACTGTGGGCGTTGTGAATATGGCCATGGTGTCCGGGTCGGAAAGGGAGATTTTCTTTGCGTCTATTCCCGTGACTTCCTCCATCATTCTTATCATGGTCGGGTCATCGTGACCCAGCTCGTCAAGCTTGAGGAGATTGGACTCCATACAGTGGTATTCAAAGTGGGTGGTAATAATTCCGCTTGTGGGGTCATCTGCGGGGTGCTGTACGGGACAGAAGTCGGTTACATCCATGTCCTGAGGTACAACGACAAGTCCGCCGGGGTGCTGACCCGTTGTACGCTTTACGCCAACAAGTCCGCGGGCAAGGCGGTTTTCCTCCGCCTTTGTGACAGTGATACCGCGCTCTTCAAGATATTTTTTAACGTAACCGTAAGCGGTCTTTTCGGCGAGTGTGCCGATTGTACCCGCTCGGAAAACATGGTCAGAGCCGAAGAGTTCTTCGGTGTATTTATGTGCCTGCGCCTGATATTCGCCCGAGAAGTTAAGGTCGATATCGGGCGTTTTTTCGTTGCCCGGGAAGCCGAGAAAGGTTTCAAACGGAATATCGAAGCCGTCTTTTCTCATG
>JAZLGD010000120.1:0-2276 GCA_045616105.1 Oscillospiraceae bacterium
CGCAGAAGCTCCGGATCCATCGCAAGCCCGGCTCCGGCAAACATGTCGATATCCTCAACTATTATGCGGTAAACAAGCGGGAACAGGATTATCGGAAGCATCATCCACTTCGAGCCTATAGCACCGAAAACCGTCAGTATATACGACAGTGCGACCACCACGCAAAGTGCGATGCTCAGAATGCTGTGCAGAGGAGCGCTCTTATCCGCTTCATTGATGATAACGTATGCCGCAAGCAGTACAACGGGGATAAGCGACAGCGTAAAGCCCTTCTCTCCCATGTGGTTTACAACGACGATGAATAGTATGCAGCCCGCTATCGGCAGAATTATCTGCATATATACGGTGGTCATATCTATATCGTGCCAGAAGCCCCAATTCGAGAGCAAAACGAGAATCATTGCGATGAACAGCAGCAGCACTGTGAGGTGCTTGAAGAAATTTCTGCTGCTGACGCTGTATCTGAGCTTTGTTATCTCCAATCCGTTTTCCGTATCTTTATCTTTTGTCTTTTTCATATCAGAATGCCCAATTCCCGTTTTTAAATATCTGTATTTCCTCGCCCGAGGCGGTTATGCCCGTTATATCAAGATCCTCGCTTCCTATCATGAAGTCCTCGTGGATCATGGAATAGTTTACACCCATCTGGCGGCATTGCTCAAGAGTATATTTATCATAATCGCGTATGCAGTTGCAAAATCCGTCGCCCAGAGCGAGGTGGCAGGCGGCGTTTTCGTCAAACAGAGTGTTATAAAACATTATTCCGCTGTTTCTTATCGGGCTGTCATACGGCACGAGCGCACACTCGCCGAGCATGGATGCTCCCTCGTCCATGGCGACCATGGTTTTGAGCGCGTCCTCGTTTTTCTCGGCGTGCACCTCGCACACCTTGCCGTTTTCAAAGCGGATCGAGAAGTTTTCGATCATAACTCCGCGGTATGAAAGCGGGCGCGTCGAATAGACGATACCCTCTGCCTTGCCCTTCATCGGGCTGATGAAAACCTCCTCGCTCGGAATGTTGGGGTTGAACACCACCTCGCTCCCGAGCGTTTTTTCCGCACCGGCGCAAAACTGCGCCTCGGGAATGAGTCCGACTCTGAGATCTGTTCCGTTTTCGGATATATATTGAAGCTCACGAAGCTCGAGTCCGTTGAGATAATCGCATCTTTGCTTGAGGTCGGCGTTATGCTCTTTCCATGCCGCGACGCCGTCAACGTCCGCGCGGGAGGTATACAGTATCGCCTCCCAGAGCTTTTCAACGGCATCCTCCTCCGAAAGGTCGGGGAACACTTTTTTTGCCCATTCCTTTCCCGGCACCGCCGCGATGCACCACTGGTACTTGTTCTCCATACTGTCGCGTATGGGCTTTACAACCTCCCAGCGCATCTGTATCGCCTTGCCCCATTTTTCCTGATCCATTCCGTCAAGACCGTTCGGGTCGGCAGATTCGAGATAGATCATCGCGGGCAGAGTATCGGCTCTGAAAAGGAGCTTCTCCTTTTCCCATTTTTCTATTCTGCCTAGGCGCTCGGTCTTCTTGTATTTCACGTTCAGAAGCTGAAGCGGCTGATGACTCCACTCAACTCTTACGTCGGCGGCGCCCGCAAGATAACACTGCTCCACAGTCATGGCAACAAACTCGGGCTGGTCAAGCTCTGCCTGAATTATTACGTCCTGCCCTGGCTGCACGTTTGCGCCGACCTTGACAATGAGCTCTGCATAGCTTTTGAGTTTTTCGATATCCGTATCGCATCAGTCCTTTACATTTTTGCATTATAACTATTTTAACACATCTAAGTTGTTTCTAAAAGATTAATTTTTAAATATGTTATTAAAAAAATACGGCAGCCGAAGCTGCCGTATTTTGAATGTATATCTTACTTGTACATCTCGATGAGGCGCTGCAGGTGCTCGTAGCGAGCCTTTGCGTTGGCCTCGGATGCCTCGAACAGAGCGTCTGCTCTCTCGGGGAACTCACGGGTCAGACGGCTGTAACGTGCCTCGTTCATGAGGAAGTCACGGTAACCGTCGGTGGGAGCCTTGGAGTCGAGAGTGAACTTCTTGTCTGCCGCTGCGGGATTGTAGCGGAACAGATTCCAGTAGCCGCACTCAACTGCCTTCTTCATCTCAGCCTGGCAGTTGGTCATGCCGCCCTTTATAGAGTGCATCTCGCAGGGTGCGTATGCAATGATGAGGGACGGGCCGGGATATGCTTCCGCTTCCTTTATCGCCTTGAGGGTCTGGGTCATGTTCGCGCCCATTGCGATCTGTGCAAC
>JAZLGD010000121.1:0-3594 GCA_045616105.1 Oscillospiraceae bacterium
ATGAGCAAGAAGAAGCACAAGGTCATAGATGCCGAGCGCGTTGCATTTGTTCACGGCGATGCCGAGCGCGGAATTGACGGTGCAATCAAACGCGGAGTTCCCGAAAATGTTGCCAACAGCATTTATGATGAGATACTTGACTTCGCATCCTACGCATTCAATAAGGCGCATGCGGTCAGCTACGCGATCGTTTCCTACCGCACCGCGTATATGAAGCGCAGATACCCTCAGCAGTACATGGCCGCATTGCTGTCATCGGTGCTGGATAATACGGTCAAGATTGCCGAGTATATCGCCGAGTGCAAGGACATGGGTATAAAGCTCCTGCCGCCTGATGTGAATGAATCGGGCGCGGACTTCACCGTTGTCGGTCAGAACATCCGCTTCGGACTTGTTGCAATCAAGAGTATCGGCAGAGGCTTTATAAACGAGCTTATCAAAGAACGCAGCGCAAACGGCCAGTTCAAAAGCTTCGAGGATTTCTGCCGCAGAATGACGGGCAAGGATTTGAACCGCAGAGCAGTTGAAAACCTTATCCGCTCAGGCGCATTCGACAGCATGGGCAACAAGCGCCGTGCGCTTTTGCAGATATGCGGCATACTGCTTGACAGTATTGCGCAGGAAAATCGCAACAATATTGAAGGTCAGCTAAACCTTTTCGGCGAACCTGATTTTGCCGATGTGGTTGAGGTAAATATAAAGCTTCCGCAGGTGGAAGAGTTTACCCGTCAGGAGCTTATGGCCATGGAAAAGGAGACCACGGGACTTTATCTCAGCGGTCACCCCATGGATGAATACAGAGCAAAAATTCGCAGCGCGGGCATTGTGCCAATAGGCTCGATTATGCAGTCGTTCAACTCTGAGGACGAAAAGCCCGCATACCACGACGGGCAGATCGTGACCATAGCAGGTGTTGTGCAGTCATCGAAAACCCGCACGACTAAATCCAACACCCTTATGAGCTATATAAATCTCGAGGACGATACGGGCGCAATGGAGCTTATCGCATTCCAGCGCGCGCTGGATAACGGCGGTGGATATATCCGCGACAATGCGGCGCTGATTGTTAAAGGCAGAATTTCCGTACGAGATGAAAAAGAGCCTCAGATAATGGTTGATCAGATAAGACCCATTTCCGATTTAGGCGCTGCACATCCCGAGCCTGAGAAAAAGCAGGGCGAAAAGAAGCTCTGGGTGAAGCTTGATACCAAGGATAACCCCGTCTTGGAGCGCATCGAGCTTATTCTTACCATGTTCCCCGGAAAGCAGCAGATGGTAATCTACTGCGAGAAGGAGAAAAAGCGTATCGGAGCAATGTGCGTCATTCACGATGCACTTGTCGCAGAGCTGAAAGAAATGCTCGGCGACGAAAATGTCATAGTCAAGTAATAGTAAAGGAATAGTAATAAACCATGGAAAACAATTTCTTTGCGCTGATCTCACGCATGCGCTATATTCAGCGCTGGAGTCTTATGCGCAACTCGATAGAAGAGAATATTCAGGAGCACAGCCATATGGTTGCCGTCATTGCCCATGCACTCGGCGTTATACGCCGCGATGTGTTCGGAACAGACTGCGACCCTAATGCCTGTGCCGCGGTTGCGCTGTATCACGATGCGTCCGAGATACTTACGGGCGATTTGCCCACTCCCATTAAATATCACGACTCCACAATTACAGAGGCTTATCATAAAGTGGAGAATATCGCCTTTGAAAAGCTTATAAATATGCTTCCGGTGGAGATGCGGGCTGCGTATGAACCGATAATGACGGGCGAAGTGGAGAAAGAGCTCCATCCGCTGGTTAAAGCGGCGGACAAGATGAGTGCTTATATCAAGTGCATCGAGGAGCGCAAGGCCGGCAACAACGAGTTCCTTTCCGCGGAGGCGCAGAGCCTTGACGCACTTAAGAAAATGGAGCTTCCCGAGGTGGACTATTTTATTGAACACTTCATACCCGCGTTCGAGAAAACCCTTGATGAACTGGGTACAATAGAGTAAAGGATAAAAGCATGGAACAGAAAAAGATAGACAGAATAAACGAGCTTGCGCATCTTGCAAAAGAGCGCGAGCTTACTGCGGAGGAGCTCAGCGAGCGCGACGTTCTCCGCAAGGAATATATTGCCGAATGGCGCAAGAGCACAATTGAGCTTCTGGATAACACCTATATCCAGACACCTGACGGAAAAAAGCGCAAGCTTGAAAGGCGGGATAAGTGAGTAATTTTCAGGTTTGCGCCAACGCGATAATACCCATATTTCTCATAATGGCTCTGGGTTATCTTGCAAGAAGTCTGGGTGCCATAAGCAGAGAAGATGTGCCAAAGCTGAACAAACTGGCATTCCGTTATTTTATGCCGATAATGCTGTTTTACAGCATTTACGTGTCAGATATAAATACTGCAATTCAGCCTAAAACACTGCTGTTTTCCGCTGTTTGTGTTATGGCGGAATATTTGCTCGCGCTGGGCTTTGTCCTGCTTACGGAAAAGGATATGGCAAAGCGCGGCGTAATGATTCAGGGACTTTATCGCAGTAACTTTGTCATAATCGGCATGCCTCTTGCGGGAGCTCTTGTCGAGGGTGCCGATATATCAGGCGTAGTAGTTCTGATTGCGGTCATCGTTCCCATGTTCAATGTGTTGGCGGTCATAACCCTTGAGGTGTTTAACGGCAAAAAGCCAAGCTTCGGAAAGCTCGTGCTTGAGATTGCGAAAAATCCGCTCATTATCGGCGCTGTAACGGGTATATTAGCTTTGCTGCTGAAGATAAAGCTTCCCGGCATATTGGAATCTGCGGCGCAGCAGATATACGCAGCAACAAACCCACTTATGCTGTTCCTGCTGGGCGCATTCTTCAAGTTTGACGGCATAAAGAAATATGCAAAAGAACTTGCGATAGTCTGTTTCGGCAGACTTGTTTTGTTTCCCGGTATTTTCCTCGGCGCTGCGGCGCTTGCGGGTATAAGAGGAGCTGAATTTGCAGGCATGATCGCTATGTTCGGCTCCGCAACTGCGATAGCGTCATTCACAATGGCAGAGCAAATGGGCGGCGAGGCAGAACTGGCCGGTGATATTGTTGTTTTAACGAGCGCACTTTGCGCATTTACTATGTTCGGCTGGTCGCTGCTGTTCAAGACTCTCGGCATGTTCTGACGGAGGAAGAAAATTGAGAATTTGTGTTTACGGAGCATCAAGCTCAACACTTGAAAAAATATATTATGAAGAGGCGGAACGCCTTGGCGAAATGCTGGCCGAAAAGGGACACGGCATAGTTTTCGGCGGCGGAAGAGAAGGCCTTATGGGCGCAATTGCCCGCGGCGTAAATAAAAAGGACGGCGAAATTATCGGCATCGCGCCGAAGTTTTTCGATGAGCCCGGCATCCTCTACGAAAACTGCACCGAAATGGTTTATACCGAAACAATGCGCGAGCGCAAGCAGCTTATGGAGGAAAAATCCGATGCTTGTATTGTGCTTCCCGGCGGCATCGGAACCTTTGAGGAATTTTTTGAGATGCTCACCCTGAAACAGCTCGGACGGAGCGAAAGGGCGATTGTTATACTCAATACCAAAGGCTATTACGAAAATATGCAGGC
>JAZLGD010000122.1:0-3619 GCA_045616105.1 Oscillospiraceae bacterium
GGAAAAGCTTATTGATGCTGTTCACTTTGATACAAACGCAGAGCTTATTGCAAAGCTCCCGGAGCTGATTCACAAGGGCGATACGGTGCTTGTTAAAGCGTCAAACTATATGCACTTTGATGAAATTTCCGAGTATTTAAAAGCAATGAAATAAAATAAAGCTCACAGTCAGATGACTGTGAGCTTTTTATGTATCAGATAATGAGATTTTCGATAAGCAGAAGGAGTACAACACCGGGCAGTCCTAAGATACCGGCAACCAACGCGCTTATCCAGCCGATTGTAATTTTCAGTCCGACGAATGCACCGAAGTAATTGACTACAACCAATATTACAAGACCCAGCAGGGCATTCAGCAAAAGCTTGAGAATCCATTTAATCGGCTTTGTAAATATTTTAAAGAACAGAAGCAGTATCAGCAGTCCTGCAATTATGCAAATGGAAAAACTTAAATCCGGCATAATATTCTCCTTAATTTTGACTGATATCAAGTTGCCTTACGCTGTTGACCGCATAATTATATCTTGATTTTAATGCACTTATCTCAAAAATGCAAGCATCCATTATATCGGGATCTGTTGTTGAGTTAAAAACAGAATATGCGCATTGCAGCTCTGAACGCACACGGTTCATTTCGCTTACTCTTTTATTGTATTCGCGCTTCAGCATTTTAGCCTCGTACTTGCTCTTTTTCATACTTGTCTCCTTAGATTATTTATGTTTTATTATATTCTTTGAGTACGATTTTTAAACAAACCGCAGTCTAATTTTTCCTTGAGTATATGCGCTTATGCGGCACATAATAGAATCGGACGAAGCACTTTGGTGTAGAGAGAAAAGTCCAAAGCATTTTTCGTCGGCCGAAGCAAAGTGATTACAAATTGTAAACATTCTTCGGCAAGGGGATAGATTTATTCTATCCCCGTTTTCTTTGATTTTTTCTTGATTTTTTTAAAAGTTTATAATATACTACATAAATTGATGAAGCATGCAGATTTTACAAAAAACTACACTATATGTTGTATTGAGAGGAAAACGCGAAAATGAGTAAAACTACCGCAGAATACGGTAATGAAAGTATATCCCAGCTTAAAGGCGCGGACAGAGTAAGAAAACGCCCGGGAGTAATATTCGGCTCGGACGGACTGGACGGCTGCGAGCACGCGGTCTTTGAAATTCTGTCCAACGCCATTGACGAAGCGCGAGAGGGCTATGGCAATGTCATAACCCTGACCCGTTATGCGGATAAGTCCGTCGAGGTAGAGGACTTCGGACGAGGCTGTCCTCTTGACTGGAACGCGAATGAAAAGCGTTTTAACTGGGAGCTTGTTTTCTGTGAGCTTTATGCAGGCGGCAAATATATGAATAATGAAGGGGAGAACTATGAATACTCCCTCGGTCTTAACGGTCTCGGCTCATGCGCAACCCAGTATGCGTCAGAATATATGGATGTTACCGTATGGCGTGACGGAAAGAAATATGAGCTTTCATTCAAAAAAGGCAAGGTAGTCGGCAAGAAAGGGCAGGAGCTTAAGATAAGCGAGGCTGACCGCAAAAAGACGGGCACCACCATCAGATGGCGTCCCGACCTTGAGGTATTCACTGATATTGATATTCCTGAGGAATACTTCCGCGATGTCCTCCACCGTCAGGCAGTAGTTAATGAGGGAATAACATTCCGCTTCCGTAATCAGGTCGGCAATAAGTTTGAAGTGACCGACTATGTTTATGAAAACGGTATACTTGACTACGTAAAAGAGATTGCCCACGATAATCCCTTGACTCTGCCGCATTTTATAAACACAGAACGCCGCGGCCGCGACAGAGCGGACAAGCCCGACTATAAAGTTAAAATCTCAGCCGCTTTCTGTTTCTCCAATAAAGTCAGCCTCTCAGAGTATTATCATAACTCCTCATGGCTTGAGCACGGTGGCGCACCCGAGAAAGCGGTTCGCTCGGCATTTGTGTCCGCAATTGATGCGTATATCAAAAAAATCGGCAAATATTCAAAGACCGATTCCAAAATAAACTTCCAGGATGTTCAGGATTGCCTTATAATCGTCACAAACTGCTTCTCGACTCAGACCTCCTATGAGAATCAGACCAAGAAGGCCATTACCAACAAGTTCATTCAGGAGGCAATGACCGACTTCTTCAAAGAGCAGCTTGAGGTTTATTTCATTGAAAATAAGCCCGAGGCAGATAAGATTGCGGAGCAGGTGCTTGTAAACAAGCGCAGCCGTGAGGCGGCGGAAAAGACCCGCCTTGGTATGAAGAAAAAGCTTTCCGGCAGCATTGATATCGCGAACCGCGTTCAGAAGTTTGTTGACTGCCGAAGCCGCGACCCCGAAAAGCGCGAGATATACATCGTCGAGGGTGACTCCGCATTGGGCGCATGTAAGCTTTCCCGCGATGCGGATTTTCAGGGAATAATGCCTGTCAGAGGTAAGATACTCAACTGCCTCAAGGCAGATTATGCCCGCATATTCAAAAGCGATGTCATAACCGACCTTATGAGAGTTCTCGGCTGCGGCGTTGAGGTTAAGGACAAGCACGTCAAGGATCTGAATAGCTTCGATATCAATGCTCTGCGCTGGAACAAGGTCATAATCTGCACCGATGCCGATGTTGACGGATTCCAGATAAGAACCCTTATTCTCACAATGCTCTATCGACTTGTGCCCACGCTCATTCAGGAGGGCTATGTGTATATAGCTGAATCTCCGCTCTATGAGATTGAAAGCAAGGGCAAGACCTATTTTGCATATTCCGACCGTGAAAAAGCAGATATCGTCAAATCTCTTGAGGGTGCAAAAATGAGCATCAACCGCAGTAAGGGTCTTGGCGAGAACGATCCCGACATGATGTGGATGACCACTATGAACCCGGAAACCAGAAGACTTATAAAGGTAATGCCCGAGGACGCAGAGCGTATGGCGCAGACCTTTGATCTCTTGCTTGGTGACGATCTGAGCGGAAGAAAGAACCATATCGCAGAGAACGGACATATGTATCTTGATATGGCCGATATATCCTGATATTGCGTACATAAGTAACAGGAAGGAAAAACTTGAATTATGGCTAAGAAAAAAGAGCCTGAAAAGAAAAAATATAATAATCCCAATGTAATCGGTCTGCATGCCGCAGTGTTGGAGCAGCCTATTACGGATACACTTGAGCAGAACTATATGCCCTATGCAATGAGCGTTATAGTTTCCCGTGCAATCCCCGAGATTGACGGCTTCAAGCCCTCCCACAGAAAACTGCTCTATACCATGTATAAAATGGGCCTTCTCAGCGGCGGCAGAACAAAGAGCGCCAATATCGTGGGCCAGACCATGCGCCTTAATCCCCATGGCGATGCGGCGATATATGAAACCATGGTGCGCCTTTCAAGGGGCTACGATGCGCTTTTAACGCCTTTTGTTGATTCAAAGGGCAACTTCGGTAAGGTATATTCACGCGATATGTCCTTTGCGGCATCGCGTTATACCGAGGCAAAGCTTGCGTCAATCTGCAATGAGATATTCCGCGACATAGATCAGGATACCGTCGAATTTGTGGATAACTATGACGGTAGCATGAAAGAGCCCAGCCTTCTGCCAACCGCTTTTCCCAA
>JAZLGD010000123.1:0-5246 GCA_045616105.1 Oscillospiraceae bacterium
TTTTTTCTTTATCGTAGCACCGTGCATCCTACGCCGCAAGACGGCACAATATAGTAACAAGGTTACTATAAAGTTACCGGTTTTTCTTGCCTTGGTGTTGCTGACGTGCTACGATACAGGCGAGGTGAGAGGCCATGAACGAAAAGCAATTGGAATTTGATATTGAAAAAGACCCCTACAACCACATGGCGAAGATGCTGTTCGGGCGCTGGAAGCCCTTTATTCTCATGGCGATGATCTTTGACGAGGGCAAGACAAATTTTTCGGATTTTGCCGCGCAGCTTCCGATCAGTCATAAGGTCTTATCCGAAAACCTCAAGGCGATGGAGCGCGACGGGCTGATCGAGCGCACGGTCGTGCCCGAGACGCCGCCGCGGACGGAATACCGCCTGACGGAGCAGGGACAGAGCTTTGTGCCGCTGCTGCGGGCGGTGTACGAGGCGGGCTGGCAGGATATGAAGCGCAAGGGGCTGCCCATCGATGCGCTCGGCGAGATGTGGCACGGCTACCGCGAGCGCGACGGCTCGCTCATGGTTCGCCCGTATCGAAAGAAAAAGACATAAACGAGCCCGTTTGCAGCTTTGTGCCGCAAGCGGGCTTTGTATCAAATGAAGCAAAATGAAGAAATGAAGACGGCGCTTCGCGCCTAATGAAGTGAAGTCGCCCATTTTCTCATTCCTTCGTTTCTTCATTCGCGTTGGCATCTTCATTCTTCATTAGCCCGTTAGGGCGACTTCATTCAACAAAAAAAGACACACCCATAGGTGTGTCTTTTTTGTTGGCACGGCATGAGGGATTCGAACCCCCGGCCTTCTGGTCCGTAGCTAAGAGCAGAGCGTTTCAACCAGTAAAATACGGAGAAAAAGCCTGTTTTTAGGGTAAAAAAGCACCAATTTCTTCAAAGTTTACAGCAATTTTGCGCTTCGTGGGCGAATTTCACCCCCAAAATCACCCCCAAACCTTCTTAACCAGAAGGCCGAGGGGCAGGGGAGAAAGGATAGCCTATGAAGCGTTTTTTATCAATCCCTAAAATCTTTCTGGAGATGATGGAAAGGAACGAAAAGATCAAAGCCGATGTCGTTTTAACGATGGCGTTTCTCTGCTCTTTCTATGGCGCGGCCAAGAAAGAGGGGCAAGTCGACGCACAGGGTAAAGCCTACGTGTACTTTACCCAGAAGTATATGAACTCACACGTGGGATGTTCTCTGCGCCGAGCCGGGAAGATCTTACAGATGCTGGAGGATGAGGGAATTCTCACTCGATCTAGGCCAGATCCAAACAAGTCTCCCCAAATCGTTTTGAGCCAGCACTTTGTTGATAAAGCCTGTGTCTCGACCTTCATTCGGTTGCCATGGCGCCTTGTGGAGGGTTCGGAAAAGAAGCTCGTCGGGTTGAAAGCGCTTGATAAGCTCCTGTATGCCATACTTTTGGACGAGTTCAAACGAGCGCCCCAAGTGGGAGAAGACGGGAAATTCTATGTGGAATATACGCTCGACAAAGTGATGGAGGCTCCTCGGTGCGCCCGGGCTACCGCCGTCGCAGCGATTAACCGGCTTGTTGAAGCTGGTTTGATCGTAAAAGTTGAGAATGAGAAGAAGAATGAGCCGAATCGGCTGGTGTTGGCGCAGCTTGACACGGATCTTGAGGAAGAATTGGAGAAGCTGGCGAAAAAAGCTAAGAAGTCGACTCGGTTTCATCCGACGAGATACTCAAAAAATGGGCGAGATGAGAAGGGTTCAGATGCCGCAGAATTGAACTCCCAGGAGTTCAAGAACGACAGTTCAAAAGTTGTAGTTCAGAACCTACCTCTAAATTATACAAGCAAATTAAATAATTTCCATTGCAGTAATCAAGGCAATGTGATTACAACCGTGCTGAACAACAACGAGGCGTCGGTGGCGGAACAGATTGGCTATCAAGAGCTGGTCGATGCGGGCTTTCCGGCCGCGGCGAGGATGATCTTGAGGATCATAGAAGACATCTATGCCATGGCACCTAATACCAGCATCAGTCTAAACAAATCGGAACCGCCAGTCCTTGTAGAAGAAATTCAGCGGGCATATAGAACGCTTGAGGCTTCGGATGTGCTTGTGGTGGTGCGGCAAACGAAGAATGCCTCGATTGAAAAGCAGGTCCCCTATTATCGGAAAACCTTGTATTCCACGGCGGTCGAGAAAGAGTGGAACGGCGAACCGGTTGAAGCAACCCCGGCAGGCCCTACGGTGGAGGAATTCGAACGAATGAAGCGCTTGCGGGAAAAGGTCAAGGGTCAAGCGACTCCAGACAGTAGATTTCAGAACGCGGCACTCATGCCTGCAAATGCATAAAATTTTAAAACTAAAAGGAGAAAAGTGATATGAAAGAGAACCGCAAACTCAAGTCGGTGCTTTGCGCCATCGTTATCGTCGCCCTCACCGGCACCTTCTTCCCGCTGGCGGGACTGGCAGACGGAGATCCCGAGCCCTGCTGCGAAGTGATCGAAACCGTCGTTGAAGAAGCCGCCCCCGCTGCAGCCCCGGTCGTATCGGAACCGGCACAGACCTATGTAGAACCGGATCCGGTCTATGTGCCTCCCGCCGAACCTGCTCCAGCTCCCGCCGAGGAGGAAACAATCTGCGACGAGTCCACAAGTGCGCCGGAGGATACTTACGAGGAACCCGCTCCGGCTGCGGATCCCGCCGCGGAGGATGCTGAAGGCACTTCGGCTGTTGCCGACATCGAGGAAACCCTTGGTCTGACCGCCGAACCTGAAGATATTGCCCTCGGCGAAAGCGAAGCATCGCTCGACGCTGCACCGGAAGAAGTCTTGCTGACGCTGGATGCAGCAGCAGAGGAAGATACCCTCTCTCCCCTGTTTGCTACGTTCGGCTCGACAGCAAGTCCTATGTTGAATCCCACTATCGTCACCGCAAGCACGAGTACTACGACCGTGGCCCCCGGTGAGCGCTTCACGGTAAACTACTCCCTGACGCAGAACCCCGGCAGTCTGGGTGCACTGACTGTGCTGGCAGAGGCAATAGGGGCAAAGGTGGTTGACATGACCAACTCCGGCCTGCTGGAAAACGGCGGCAGCCCGTATATTTCCGCTGACGGCTGGGGCACTATGCTCTGGTACTCCGCCGGCAACATGACCGGAACCGGCCTGCTCACGACCGTAACCTTTGAGGTGACTACGACTAAGAACCAGACCCTCAACATCGGTGGCGAGCTTGAGGTCACGGACGCGGAGTATATTCCTTCTGAGATTACGGAGAACAGCTCCCTTATCCCTTGCTCTGTCCAGGTGGTTGTTGACCCCACTACTTGCTCTCATGTTTGGGGCGAAGCCTATGACGAAGTTCCCGCAGACTGCACCACGGCTGGCTCCTACAAGCACGACTGCACCATCTGCGAGAAGACTGAGGAAGTCCCCATCTCTGCTCTTGGTCACGATATGGAGCACCATGAGGAGCAGACTCCCGGCACCTGCACGGAAAACGGCAATATCGAATACTGGTACTGCAAGGCCTGCAAGAATTACTACCTCGACAAAAACGGCAACACTGCGACTACCGCTGAGGATATCGTAATTCCCGCTGACCATCTTGACCTCAAGCATGTTGAGGCACATCCCGCTGGGGCTTGCACGGAAAACGGCAACATCGAGTACTGGTACTGCTCCTCCTGCAATAAGTATTTCTCTGATGCGGCCTGCAAGACCGAGATTTCCGCGGCCTCTGTCATTATTCCCGCAGAGCACAAGAATGCGGTGCATATCCTCGCTCGTGAGGCTACCTGCGAGTCGTATGGCAACATTGAGCATTGGGCCTGCATTGACTGTATGCGTTCCTTCTATGATGAGGCTTACACGATGGTTGTCGAGAACGAATCCGACCTCATCAATGGTCAGCCCCTCAACCACGCAAATGTGATGCACTTCGAGGCCAAAGATGCAAAATGCGCCGAGGACGGTAACATCGAATATTGGTACTGCCCCGACTGTCTCAAGTATTATGTCAACTTCACGAATGCGAAGGGCCGCCTTGCGGTCGAACGGGAGGACACCATCATCCCCGCTATCGGGCATGATATGGAGCACACCAAGGCCAAGGATGCAAGCTGCACCGAGGACGGCAATGTCGAATACTGGTTCTGCAAGACCTGCAGCAAGTATTTCGCCGATAAGCAGGGCGAGACCGAGATTGCCGAGAAAGATATCGTTATCCCTGCCGGACACAAGGGACTCAAGGAATTTGGTGAGGAGCCCGCGACCTGCACCCGCGACGGTCAGATTCGTTACTGGTACTGCTCTGCCTGCAATAAGTATTATGTAAACTATGCGGATGCGAAGGACTGCCTTGAGGTCGAGCAGGAAGACACCGTTATCCCCGCGCATCACCTTGCGCTGAGTAATGTCCCTGCGGTTGCTCCTTCCTGCACCGAGGATGGCAACATCGAATACTGCTTCTGCGCCACCTGCGGGAAGTATTTCTCTGACGCGGATTGCGAGAACGAAATCACCCGGGCGCAGACTGCTGACCCCATGCTCGGGCACGATATGACGCACACGGATGCCCAATCGGCGACCTGCGAGGAAGACGGAACCAACGAATACTGGTACTGCTCCAGATGCCTAAAGTACTTCTCGGACAAAGCCGGAAATGCCGAAATCTCTGTTGCGGACACCGTCATCAAGGCCACCGGTCATGCCTAGGATGACGGAAAAATCACCAAAGATGCGAGCTGTACCGAGGACGGGATCATGACCTATCAGTGCACCGTCAAAGGCTGCGACGGCGAAAAAACCGAGCCGATTCCCATGCTGGAACACAGCTGGAATGACGAGAATGTGTGCACTGAATGCGGCGCAGAGAAGCCTTCGGATGACACAGCGGACGGCACGAAAGACAGTGCAAACGCCGAAAACAACGCGATCGGAGCCCTGATTCGCAGAGACCTTCTTCCCAAAACGGGAGACGACAGCCATATGATTCTGTGGGCCGGGATCGCGCTCCTGATGGGTATTCTCGCAGTAGTAATCGGCCGAATCAGACAAGGAAAACGCACATAAAACATGCAGATGAAATGCTGCATTTGTCCTGCAAACCATCTTAAAGCGTGGAATTATTTGCGCTGACGAGGAGAAAAAGGCCCCTGTTTCCACAAGGAGACAGGGACCGGACACTCCGCTTCAATGCAATTTTGTATCGTCATGGAGGCTCAAATGATGTTCATAAAAGCCGATGCAGATGACAATTTAAGAGAGG
>JAZLGD010000124.1:0-5491 GCA_045616105.1 Oscillospiraceae bacterium
GCACGCAAGACGCTGCGCAAGGTATATAAGAAAGTCGGACTCGTAGAAAAGCCCTTCTAAAAAATTCAGGAGATCTAAACTGACATGGAACTAAGTACAGCATCTTGGACACACTTAGTGCTGGCACTGGCTGTTGCATTCGGCATATCCTTTATCGTTACCCCTGTGGTAAAATCCTTTGCAAAACAGGTCGGCGCCATTGATATTCCCGACAAAGAGCGTCATCTTCACTCTCACCCGATCCCCCGCATGGGCGGACTTGCCATATTCATAGGATTTTTCCTGTCTGTTCTGCTCTTTGCGAACATAACAGCGCAGGTTCGCGGAATACTGCTCGGCGCAATACTCATCGTTGTTGTCGGCGCAATCGACGACGTTCTCAACCTGAATGCATGGCTCAAGTTCGGCATTCAGATACTTGCTGCAGTCGTTGCCGTACTGCACGGCGTTATCATAAATGTTGTAAGCAATCCCCTTATGCTTACAAGCCAGCAGGCAATGACCATCGGCATTCTTGCTGTTCCCGTAACTATTCTGTGGATTGTAGGCGTTACAAACTCCGTTAACCTCATTGACGGTCTTGACGGACTTGCCTGCGGTGTATCCACCATCGCATCGCTCTCCATGCTTGTCGTTGCGCTCATCGTGCCCGACAGCAACATAAATGCGGCGATAATCCTTGCAGCGCTCTGCGGCGCCTGCCTCGGCTTTATCCCCTACAACCTCAATCCCGCAAAGATATTCATGGGTGATACGGGTGCTCTTCTGCTTGGCTATATTCTCGCAACGGTATCCGTCATCGGCATGTTCAAGTTCTACGCACTTGTAACATTTGTCGTTCCCGTTCTGGCTCTTGCCATTCCTCTTTTCGATACCATCTTTGCATTTGTCAGAAGAACCTTGAGAGGTCAGAGCCCCTTCCATGCCGACCGCGGTCATCTTCACCACAGGCTCATTGACATGGGTCTTAACCAGAAGCAGGCAGTCGCGGTTTTGTATGCGCTCTCAGCAATACTGGGTCTCGCCGCCGTTGTTCTTAACTCCACCGGCTATGTGAGAGCCGTTCTGGCTATTGCCGCATTCGTCATTGCCGCCTGCGTATGGCTCTTCGTATTCAGACATAACAACAACATCCACATTCCTCATCACGAGCAGAACATCGAGAAGCCGGAGGATAAAAATGCCTAAGCTTAAAGTAATGTCCGTTTTCGGAACACGTCCGGAAGCAATAAAAATGGCTCCTCTCGCCCTCGAGCTTCAGAATCGTCCCGAGATTGAAAGTCTCATCTGTGTAACAGCGCAGCACCGTGAAATGCTGGACAGCGTTATGAGCTGCTTCGGTCTGAGCGCAGATTACGATCTGAATATCATGGGCAAAAATCAGACTCTCACCGATGTCACCACCCGCGCACTCACGGGTCTTGAGGCCTGCTTCAAAGAGGCTGAGCCCGATCTCGTTCTCGTTCACGGTGACACAAGCACAACCTTCTCTGCCGCTCTTGCCGCATTCTATGCAAAAATCCCCGTGGGGCTTGTTGAGGCAGGGCTTCGCACCTATGACCGCTATAGCCCCTACCCTGAGGAAATGAACCGCTGTCTGGTAGGACGCCTTGCAACGCTGCACTTTGCGCCTACTGCAAAAAATGCGGACAATCTCCGCAAGGAGGCAGTCACGGGAGATATATTCGTAACGGGAAACACCGTCATCGATGCCATGAAATACACCATCGGCGACGGCGGTTTCACAAGCGACGAGCTTAAAGGCATCGACTTTTCAAAGCGGGTCATCGCAATGACCTGCCACCGCAGAGAAAACTACGGCGAACCCATGCAGAACATTTTCTCCGCTGTCCGCGATATTGCCATTGCGCATCCCGAGGTCGAAATAGTTTATCCCGTCCATCTCTCCCCCGTCGTCAGAAATGCGGCGCACGGTATACTCGACGGCATTTCAAACGTCAATCTCATTGAGCCGCTGGATGCAATGGATATGCACCGCTTAATGGATAAAAGCTTCATGGTAATGACCGACTCCGGCGGCATTCAGGAGGAGGCCCCCTCCCTCGGCAAGCCCGTTCTTGTCATGCGAAAGGAGACAGAACGTCCCGAGGCTGTTCAGGCAGGCACGGTTAAGCTCTGCGGAGTTGAGCGCGATGACATCTTCCGCGATGCCGAAGAGCTTCTCACAAGCAGCGACGCTTATCAGCGCATGGCAAAAGCCGTTAATCCTTATGGCGACGGCCACGCCTGCGAAAGAATTGCCGATGCAATTATCTATACCACCGGCTTATCCGATAAAAAGCCTGAGGCTTTCAAGGCTGAATAAGCTAATAAAAAAGAAACACCGCTCAAAACAGAGCGGTGTTTCTTTTTTCATCAAATTTTTTCTTTGAGTTTTTTGATGCACTCAGGGCAAACATTCTTACCTTTGTAATTGATAATACCCTTGGTGCTGTCGCAGAAAACACATGCCGGATGATACTTATGAAGAATAATGTTGTCTCCGTCTACAAAAATTTCGAGCGCGTCTTTTTCTGCTATATCCAGAGTGCGGCGCAGCTCAATGGGAAGAACAATTCTGCCAAGTTCATCCACTTTTCTCACAATGCCTGTTGATTTCATATTTTTTCCTCCAAGAATGTAAGCGAGGATACACTTACACCAAGATATTGTTATTATAATGAACATTTGTATTAAAGTCAATGCGATTTTTAGATATTTGTCAGATTTTATACAATTTTGCGAAATTGTGCAATTCTATTTAGTGCATTAATTGAATAAACTGATCAAAAGGAGGCAACAGGCTATGCTTCTTGGAATAATCTGGGTGATTTTTATAGTAATATCAGTGCTTTTCGGTGCTTACAGCGGCAACGGCGCTGCGGTGGGAAATGCCGCTCTTGAGGGTGCGCAGGCAGCAGTTGAATTCTGCATATCCATAGGCGGCATTATATGTCTGTGGTGCGCTGTAATGGAGCTTATGAAGCAGGCGGGAATACTGTCTTTTTTTGTAAAACTTTTAAAGCCCGTACTGAAGCGAATCTTCCCGCATGCCGCTAAAGACGATGACATACTCGAACCGCTTTCCATGAATGTCGCGGCAAATCTGCTCGGTCTCGGCAATGCGGCAACGCCCATGGGCATAAAAGCCGCAAAGGGCATGGCCCTTCTTTCGCCTGACGCCAAGGCATCGAACGAGCTTTGCAGGCTCGTTGTTTTAAACACCGCTTCAATACAGCTTCTGCCCACCACCATTGCCGCTATCCGTGCGGCAAACGGTGCCTCGGCGCCTTTTGACATACTGCCCGAGGTGTGGATAAGCTCAGCAGCGTCTGTCATAGTGGGGCTTTTAGCGGCGCGGCTGTTTGAAAGGCTGAGCTTATGAATCTTTTTGACATGCTTGTGCCGCTCATTATGGGTGCTGTTGGCATTTGCGCCATAAGCAAAAAAACGGACATCTTCCCCGCTCTCACGAAAGGCGCATACGATGGGCTTAAAACCGTTTTAGATATGCTCCCTGCGCTCATTGTCCTTTTCCCTGCTGTTTATATGCTTCGCGCATCCGGAGCGCTGGAGGCATTCTCTGAGCTCATAGCCCCCGCCTTCAATGCTATCGGTATTCCGCCCGAAACGGCACCTCTTGCCCTTTTGCGTCCCATAAGCGGAAGTGCCGCCACCGCCGCCGGGGCTGACATTATATCCTCCTGCGGTGCCGACTCACTAACAGGGCGCACCGCCGCCGTAATGCTGGGCTCCAGCGAGACGACCTTTTATGTTATCTCTGTCTATTTTGCCGCGGCAAACATAAAGAAAACGCGGTGGGCAATACCCGCCGCGCTATGTGCCGATCTGGCTGTTTACTTATCCTCAGCATGGGTCACAAGGCTTTTAAGCTGAGCATAAAGCTCATCCCTGTTTTCGGGAGTTATGATATAAAGCTCACAGTCGGGATGACTGCGCACTGCACGGAGAAAGTCCGTATTCTGAGCCTTAACCGAGGCGAAAACATGGTAGTTTCCGCTTAAGATGCGCATGACGGCCTTCTGAAAAAGCGGAGCTTTGGTTTCAAGTGTTCCTATCTCATCTAAAATGACAAGCTCCCCCTCGGGGATATTATTAAGGTATTCTACGCCCAGGGTATCCAAGACTTCAGGATAGTCCGTAACCGAGTCGGGCGCAATTGCTTTTATAACGGCAGCATCCTCGATTTTTTCGGGAGGATTTTCTATATCGTAAAGATAGACATAGCTTGTTTCGCCTTCCGGTGCGGGTATTCTTATGGTAATATAGCCGCGCGGAGTTCTTCCCAGATCAGAGGTCAGCTTTCTTATAAGGGTGCTTTTTCCAACCTGAACATCGCCGCAGATCAAAACTTTCATAGCTTACAATTCCTTATTGCTAAAATGAAAAAAATACTGTAAAATAATATACAGTTAAATAATTCACTTGTCAATTTAGAAAGGAAGATATAAATGGCGGAAAAAATCAACATTTCTGATTTGAAGTTTGAAAGCTATACCGACAAGACTCTGAAGGTTTTCAGCGAAATGGTCGCTGATCCCGAGAACAAACTGGGTCTCGGCTCCATGGCAGCAGAAGCAGCAGGCAATGCAGCCGCACTTGCTCTCTCCGCAGTTAAGAAAACCGCATCCGAGGACGAAGCCATGAAGTCCGCAGCAAGTGATCTTGAAACCCTGCGCGGCTACTTTGTCCATCTCATAGACGAGGAAAACAAAGCAAAGGCTCCCCTCGAGAAGCGTCTTGAAAACAACGGCCCCGATGAGGAAATCGAGGCAGGCGTACGCACCGCATGCGCAATCGTTTCCGAAATTCTTTACTCAACAATCAAGGTTGTAGAGATTCTCGATTCCGTTTCCGACAAGCTCTGCCCCTGCACCGCTCACACCGCAGCGGCAGCTCTCGTCTTTGCACAGAGCGCACTTGACACCGCACGTCTTCAGCTTGCATGGCGCTCCACTCAGCTGAACGAGGAAGTTTACGCACGCACCACACGCCGCGAGCCCGAAATCGCAATCGAGGGCATCCAGCCCACTATCGACGCTCTTCTGAAGAAGTTCGAGGCAAATATCAAATAAGAAAAGCATAATTTAAAGCCGTCCGTCCGGACGGCTTTATTTTTCAGAACAGAACATCCACAATGAGCATCATGCAGAAGCCTGCAATCAGCGAGTATGTTGAAATTCTGCCGCTTTCCCGCATATGGGTCTGGGGCACGATGTCATCAACGATGACGTAGAGCATGGTGCCTGCAGCGAATGCCAGCGCAAATGGCAGTATCGCTCTGGATACGCTTATGGCAAAGTAACCCGCAAAAACACCAATAACCTCCACGAGTCCGCTTATGAGCGCGATGACCGCAGCCCGCTTTCTGCCCGTTCCGTTCTTCAGCAGCGGCGGAATTATGATCATACCCTCGGGGATATTCTGAAAGGCAATTCCGCTTACTACGGTAACGGCATCGCTGATATCT
>JAZLGD010000125.1:0-10161 GCA_045616105.1 Oscillospiraceae bacterium
GATATGAATTATGGCAGCTAATGCAAAGAAAAAAGTCAGAACTCGCCGCAGAGAGCGCAAGAACATTGAAAAGGGCCAGGTTCATATCAGCTCTTCCTTCAATAACACCATGGTAACCATCACCGACACTCAGGGCAACGCAATTTCCTGGGCATCCGCCGGTGGCATGGGCTTCCGTGGCAGCAGAAAGTCCACCCCCTTCGCAGCTCAGACCGCAGCAGAGACCGCCGCAAAGGCAGCTATGGAGCATGGTCTGAAGACCGTCGAAGTATTCGTTAAGGGACCCGGTTCAGGCCGTGAAGCAGCTATCCGCGCACTGCAGACCGCAGGTCTTGAAGTTACGATGATCAAGGACGTTACCCCCATCCCCCACAACGGATGCCGTCCTCCGAAACGTCGTCGTGTCTAATTGAAGGAGGTAAAGACTAATGGCAAGATATACTGAAGCAGTCTGCCGCCAGTGCCGCAGAGAGGGCCAGAAGCTCTTCCTGAAGGGCGACCGCTGCTATACCGACAAATGTGCAATCAGCAACAGAGCATATCCTCCCGGACAGCACGGCCAGGGCCGCAGCAAGAACTCCGAGTACGGCCAGCAGCTTCGTGAGAAGCAGAAGGCAAAGCGTTACTACGGCGTTCTCGAGAGCCAGTTCCGCAGCTACTTTGACATGGCAGAGCGCCGTCAGGGTCAGACCGGCGAGAACCTGCTTGCTATCCTCGAGAGCCGTCTGGACAACGTTATCTACCGCCTCGGTTTCGCAATGAGCCGTGCGGAAGCACGCCAGATGGTATCCCATGGCCACTTTACCGTTAACGGCCGCAAGGTTAACATCCCCAGCTACCAGGTAAAGCCCGGCATGGTTATCACCCTTAAAGAGAGCAGCCGCGGTCTTGAGAAGATCAAGGCAAACATCGAGGCAAATGCTTTCCGTCCCGCACCCAAGTGGCTTGAGTACGATGCAAACAACATGATCGCAAAGGTTGTTGCGGTTCCTGCTCGCGACGATATCGACCTCCCCATCGAGGAACACCTCATCGTCGAGTTGTACTCCAAGTAATACAGATACCCTCAAATTGGTAAGCTGAACAACCGAAGGGCGCATTGGCGCCAAAGTAAATAAGGAGGGTTAAATTTTATATGATCGAAATAGAAAAGCCGCGTATTGAGTGTATTGAAACACCCGCAGACAGCTCCTATGGCAAGTATATTGTCGAGCCTTTGGAGCGCGGCTATGGCACGACACTTGGTAACTCTCTGCGCAGGGTTTTACTGTCATCTCTGCCCGGCACCGCTGTAACCAGCATCAAGATTGCCGGCGTACAGCATGAGTTCTCAACCATCCCCGGTGTCAAGGAAGACGTAACCGAGATCGTTCTTAATGTTAAGAGCATTCTCGCCCGCGTTCACTCCGACGGCCCCAAGACCGTTTACATTGAAGCCTCCGGCGAGGGCGAAGTCACCGCCGGCGACATCAAGGCAGACGCTGAGCTTGAGATTCTCAATCCTGAGCTGCATATCGCAACTCTCGGTCTGGACGGTTCTCTTTCCATGGAGCTTACTTTTGACCATGGCAGAGGCTGGGTAAAAGCAGACAAGAACAAGAACCCGCAGAGCGCAATCGGGACTATCCCCGTTGACTCAATTTACACACCTGTTATTAAGGTCAACTACACTGTCGAGAATACCCGCGTTGGTAATCAGACCGACTTTGACAAGCTGACCATCGAGGTGTGGACGGACAAGACAATATCCGCTCGCGATGCAGTCTCCCTCGGCGCAAAGATTCTTTGTGACCACTTCACCCTGTTCACCGACCTGAGCGACACCATCAGCAGCCATTCTACCGTTGTTGAGAAGGTCGAGACTCAGCGCGACAAGGTGCTCGAGATGACCATTGAAGAGCTTGACCTTTCCGTCAGAAGCTTCAACTGCCTCAAACGTGCAAATATCAATACTGTCGAGGACCTCATCTCCAAGACTCAGGACGAGATGATTAAGGTCCGCAACCTTGGCCGCAAGTCCCTTGAAGAGGTTGAGCACAAGCTCGCCATGATGGGTCTGTCTCTTGCGGACGAGGACAATCAGTAAAGCTCTCAAGAAGGAGGAAAACCGACTATGCCCGGAACAAGAAAACTCGGCAAGCCGACTGACCAGCGCATGGCAATGCTCCGTCAGCAGGTAACTGACCTGCTCGATAAGGGCCGCATGGAAACCACCATCACCCGTGCAAAGGAAATCGCACCCCTGGCCGAGAAAATGATAACACTTGGCAAGAAGAAAGACCTCGTAGCCTATCGTCAGGCTCTGGCTTTCATCACTCGTGAAGACGTTGCCAAGAAGACCTTTGATGAACTGTCCGTAAAGTATGCAGACCGCAACGGCGGTTACACCCGCATCACCCGTATCGGTGCTCGCCGCGGCGACGCAGCCGAGATGGCAGTTATCGAACTCGTCTGATTACTACACATGAAAAAAGCAGAAGCTTTCGCTTCTGCTTTTTTTGTTTTTTATATCGATTCACATTTGAGGTGACTTCTCTTGCGCTGCCCGAATCGGACAGAGGTGTAAGTTTAATAGATCAACAAATTAGTGCAGATGGAGAAAAGCCGCACCGAGGGTGCGGCTTTTTACTGTTTTATTCCGGGCTGCGGTTTGCTGCGGCTCTTTGCATGATAGCCGTGCCGTTATTTTTCAGCCATTTATGGCAGGCATCATAGTTGGGATACACGCTTTTTACGAGAGCATAAAAGCGGGGAGAATGGTTCATTTCTTTTCGGTGGCAGAGCTCATGCACAACTACGCTGTCGATAACCTCGGGAGGAGTCAGCATTAAAAGGCAGTTGAAGTTAAGGTTTCCCTTGCTCGAACAGCTGCCCCATTTTGAGCGCTGGCAGCGTATCGCAATCCGCTCATAGCTTACGCCCACGATTGGCGCATAATATGCCACGCGCTGAGGGATATATTCCTTTGCTTTTTTGCGCAGGGTCTCCAGCTCCGCGGGAGAAAGCGGCTCAATATCCTCAAGCATCGCCATGCTCTCGGCGTGCTTGCGCAGCTTTTTCTCGATCCACGCTTCGTGCTCGGCGACAAACTTTTCGATTGTGCTCATCGGTGTGCGCAAGGGTGCGCGCACGATGATCTGCTGTCCGTAAATCTGTATTGCCAAGGTTTTGCGCCGGCTTCGGATGATCTCGAAATCTTTCATTTTATATCAGACTGCGGGGTGTAACTGCTGAACATTGTAAGGTCAAGGCTAACTGCGGCGGGCCAGCTATCAATGATTCTGTCAGCCTCATCCTTGCTTATTTCAGATATGCTGTCGTAATGCATCTTCCCGGATCCGGGGTCAAACTTCGAGCCTGTTGCAAGGTGCCAATAGACATTTTCCCAACTTTCATCAGGCTCGCTGAAAACGTCCTGAATAACGTAAAGCTCGGAGGTGTTTTCGTCAAGCTTCATATGCTGACAATTGGATGATGCTGCGCCGGAGGAACCATAGTAAAGGATGGTATTATCTTCGCCCAGCTTATAGAACCAGCGTTCGCCGCTGCTTGCAAGGTGTATTATTTCCCCGTCGATGCAGGTGTACAAATCATAAACTTCATTGATGCGCACGCTGTCCTCCGGGGTTTCGTCATCGTTTACACCAATTAGCAATTCCGGGATACCGTTGTCATCCAGATCAATGAAGCAGTAACCGACCTTGTCGAGGTAGTTTGAATCGGCCATGTACATGGGGAAAACAAAGCTGAATTCATCTTCCTCGCTCATAATGTTGTCCTCGTCTTCTCTATAACTGTTCCATGAATCCGCAAAGTTATTATAAAGCTTGTCGAGTATCTCCGCGTAAAGTGTTTCAGGGTCAACGCTCGGCTCTTCCGACGGCGCGGCAGATTCGACCACATTAGGTGTTATGCCTGGTGTTTTGTCTGCAACTGAATTGTCTGCGCATCCTGCGATGAGGAGCGTTAGTATGCAGAGCGTAATTAATAAGGCTGATTTTTTCACGCTTATCTCTCCTTTTTATTTTGAATTCATCAGATTTGCGGTTTTCAGAATTGCGACCTGAGTTTTGCCGTCGGTGATTTCGCCCGACATTACCTGCTCGACAAGCTCGGTCAGGGGAACGGCTTCGATATTAAGAAATTCGTCATCGTCCAGATCCTGCGCGCCGAAGTGAAGCCCCTTTGCCAGATAGAGGGTAATCTTCTCATCGGTGTATGCCGCGGCGGGGTAGTATACGCCGAGGTCCGTCCACTCATCGGCGGTGATGCCCGTTTCCTCTTGAAGCTCTCGCTTTGCGGCGGCGAGTCTGTCCTCGGTTTTGCTGTCGAGCTTGCCCGCGGGGATTTCGGTTATGACCGCGTCAAGAGGATAGCGGTACTGGCGCTCAACATAGACCCTGCCATCGTCGGTCATGGGAACTATGCCCACGGCACCCATATGGCGGATAAGCTCTCTTCCCGCAGGCTTGCCGTTGGGGAGAGTTACAGTGTCTTTATATACATGGAGGATAACTCCGTCATAAATTTTTTCGGAGGAGGTCTGAACCTCGGTGAGGTTTTCGTATTTGTTCACGTTTGTGCGTCCTTCCTTTCGGGTTTAGCTGAATTATACTATTTTTCACCGCTCATTTCAATAAAAGCCAATTTATGACTGAGTTGGGGGTATTTATGCGTAAAATTGACGCAAACTTCGGTATATGCTATCATTATTTTGAAAATGCAACCGCCGGTTGACAAATTGAAAGGCTTACTTTATGGTGTGCAACCGGAATTTTTGCTATGGTTTTGGCAGAAAGAAGGTCGATTAAATGATTCTCGCAGACAAAATAATAAACGAAAGAAAAAAGTGCGGATGGTCGCAGGAGGAGCTTGCGGAAAAGCTTGGCGTTTCCCGACAGTCCGTTTCCAAATGGGAGGGCGCACAGGCGACTCCCGACATTCAGAAGATAATTAAAATGGGGGAGCTTTTCGGAGTCAGCACGGATTATCTTTTAAAGGATGAGCTTGAGCCCGAGACATATGTTCCCGAGAGCTTCGTGTCCTCTGAGCCTGCGGACGATGTGCGTCAGGTATCCTTTGAGGAGGCAAGCGAGTTTCTGTCCCTTGAGGAAAGCTACTCGGTCAAGATTGCAAACGCAGTTTCACTCTGCATCATTTCTCCCGCACTTCTTATATTCCTCGGCGGACTTACCGAGTCAAAGCGTTTTCCCATTTCCGAGGGGCTTGCGGCAGGTCTGGGCATGGCAGTGTTGTTTGCACTTGTTGCGATAGCGGTATACACCTTCATCTCACGGGGAACGCAGATGGAGCGCTTCGAGTATATCGAGAAAGAGCCCATCGAAACAGCCTACGGCGTTGACGGAATGGTCAAGGAAAAGAAGAAAGCAAACGCATCTGCCCACTCAAACGAGCTTGCAATCGGCGTTATCCTCTGCGTGCTCAGCGCGGTGCCCCTTATAATTGCGGGCTGTCTCGACGCATCGGACAGCTTTGCCGCCGCAATGGTTGCGGTGCTTCTCCTGATAGTTTCGGTCGGCGTAAACAGAATTGTCAGAACAAGCATCGTATGGTCAAGCTACGAAAAGCTTCTGCAGGAGAAGGAATACACCAGAAGCGAAAAGGAATTATGCAAAAAGCTCGAGGTCTTCTCCGGAGTTTACTGGGGCATTGCCATTGCCGTTTATCTCGGCTGGAGCTTTGTAAGCGGAAAATGGGATTTCACATGGATAGTATGGCCTGTGGCAGGTGTTCTGTATGCCGCGGCTGAGGGCATAGCAAAGACCGTTGTCAAAAAGTGAAAAAACGAAGAGCAGTTCAGTCTGAACTGCTCTTTTCGCTTTCTTTATCAAATCTCTGAACGCCCCAGATGCCCACTAAGACGGCAATCATTGCGATTATCGAAACGGGGGAGAAGGGGTCGCCGAGGAAAATTACGCCCGCTAAAACGGAGATTACCGTTGTCAGATTGCAGAAGATGATTACCTTCGGCATGGGCGCGTTTGATACAGCGTAGTTAAAGAATGTGTATCCCAAGACCGATGCGCCGACAGCCACATACAGAGCGGCGAGAATAAAGTCGGGGCTCGAGAGCGGGCGAATGATTGCGCCCAGATCGCCTGCGTTTTCAATCAGGGCAAGAGTTGTATAAAATACCGCTGCCATCAGCTGCATTACAAAGGTGCGCTCGTAGACGGAAAACTCATCGGATATGCCGCGGCTTATTACGCCGTATGCCGAGCCTGTCAGCACGGCAATAAGCAGGCAGAGTACGCCGAGAAGATTGATGCTTCCGCCGCTGTTTTCAGATAAGCTTATGGCGATGATGCCCGCGATTGACAGCAGACTGAAAAGCCACTGGGCGCGGGTGGGCTTATCCTTGAGAAAAACTGCGGCGAGGATGAGCGTTACGATGGGTATTACCGCAATCATAACTCCCGAAAAGGCGGAGTTTGTGTATCGGATGCCGTATTGTTCGCCGATAAAATATATGCAGGGCTCCATTAGCCCGAGAAGCAGAAGCGGCTTTATATTCTTGCCGCGAAGCTTTATCTTCCGTTTGCCTGTCAGCATGGGAAGCGCCAGAAGCAGGACCGCTATAACGAAGCGGTAAGCCAGAAGCACGAAGGGCGTTGTTACCTCCTGCGCGACCTTTGAGGCCATGAAGCTGAAGCCCCATATGGTGTATACGCCTATTGCCGCAAGTATGGCAAGGCGGGATTTGTTTTTCGTCATTTCAATTTCCCCTTTGTGCGTATTCTCTCATACAAAAGTGCAAAATGCAATTTTTTCTTTTCAAATGTAGTTAAATAAAGTATAATATTAAAAAAAGAAAAAAGGTTGTGTTCTTGTGAAATACATTCTTGTAATAGGCGACGGTATGGCAGACAATCCCGTCGAAAGTCTTGGCGGACTCACTCCGCTCCAGTATTCAAAAAAGCCTTTTATTGATGAGCTCGCCGCAAAGAGCGAGGTGGGCAGCGTCCTCAATGTTCCCGTGGGTCTCCCCGCAGGCAGCGACACCGCAATCATGTCCATCTTCGGCTGCGCCCCCAATCTTTATTACACGGGCCGCGCACCCCTTGAGGCCGCCGCAACGGGCATTAAGCTCAATCCCGGCGATGTTGCCTACCGCTGCAACATGGTTACCTACGAGGAGGGCGATATGTCCTTTGAGGAGAAGAGAATTCTCTCCCACTCCGCAGGCTCAATCGAGGGCGATGTTTCCGACGAGATAGTCACCATGCTCTTTAATGACCCCGAGTTCAAAGCCCTTGCCGACAAGGCGGGCATGAGCGTAAATCCCGGCCACGCATTCCGCCATATTGCCGTTCAGGCTCAGGCAGACATAAAGGGCATTAAGCTCATTCCGCCCCACGACCATCTGGGCGAGAAGATAGGCCCCATTCTGCCGACAGGCTGTCCCAACGCCGATGTGCTGAAGGAGATGATGGTCAAGGCAAACGAAATCTTAGAGCACCATCCCTTGAATGAAAAGCTGCGCGCCGCGGGTAAAATGCCTGCAAACGGCGTGTGGTTCTGGGCAGAAGGTACGGCTGTTGCGCTTCCGAACTTCGTTGAGGCAAACGGCTATGACGGCGCGGTAATCTCCGCTGTTCCCCTCTGCCACGGCATTGCCCGTCTTGCGGGTCTTGATATGGTATGCCCCGAGGGCGCAACGGGTGAGATAGACACAAACTATGAAAACAAGCTTGCCGCCGCAATGGAAATTCTCGACAAGCATGATTTTGCCGCAATCCATGTTGAAGCACCCGACGAGTGCACCCACAACGGCGATCTTGAGGGCAAGATTCAGGCCATCGAATGGCTCGACACCCGCATGATTCGTCCTCTCGATGCCGCCATAAGAGCAAAGGGCTGGGATTACAGGCTCCTGTTCCTGTCTGACCACAAGACCCTGACATCCACACGCGGTCACGACGGAGATCCCGTGCCCTACATGCTTTACGACAGCCGTACCGATGCCGGCTGCGGTCTGCCTTACACCGAGGAAAGCGGAGCAAAGGGCCCCTATGTAAATTCGGGCGTTGCTCTCATGTCCATGCTGTTTGAAAAATGATTAATATTACAGAGAAAGCTTACGCAAAAATAAATATATCCCTTGATGTTACGGGAAAGCGGGACGACGGCTACCACGATATGCTCATGGTCATGCAGACCGTCACCCTTTGCGACGATGTTTCCGTTGAGCTTACAGACGGGGAAAAGAGCTTTGCAATCTGCAATCTGCCCTTTGTCCCGGGTGACGAGAGAAACCTTGCCGTCAAGGCGGCAAACAGCTTCTTTGAAAAGCTGGGCAGAAAGGGAGCAGCCAAGATCACGCTGGATAAGCGCATTCCCGTGGGAGCGGGAATGGCGGGCGGCTCGTCCGATGCCGCCGCGGTTTTGCGCGGGCTGAACACTCTCTGCGGCAAGCCATTTGACAGAGCGGGGCTTGAAGCCCTTGCCGCCGAGGTGGGCTCGGATGTCGCGTTCTGCGTAAGCGGCGGAACGGCGCTTGCAAGCGGAAGAGGGGAAATCCTCGAGCCTCTTGTGCCCCTGCCTGACTGTCACATTGTTATCTGTAAGCCCGATTTTTCCATATCCACCCCCGAGCTTTTCAGGAAGCTGGACTCCGTCAAGCTCCGCTGCCACCCCGACACCGCGGGTATTAGGGAAGCACTGGAGGAGAGAAATCTTTTAAAGATTGCGCGGCGAATGTACAATGTTTTTGAGGATGTTCCCGACCGCCGCTTCAGCACCGTTACCGAGATAAAGAGCAGGCTCCTTGACTATGGCGCACTCGGCGCTGTGATGACCGGAACGGGCTCTGCCGTGTTCGGCATATTCAGTGACCCTGCCGCTGCGGAAAAGGCCGCAGACGGGCTTAAAAAGAGCTTCCGCTGCACATATGTTTCTCAAAATAAAAGCGTAATAGATGTTTAAAACCGAAAATAACTGCCGATACTTTAATCACTACATAGTATCGGCGGGTTTTTATTATGACTGACTTCAACAAGCTTAAAATCTGGGAAATCTCTCTTCTTTCGGCGCTGTGCATTTCGCTTCTTGCGGGAACATGGGCGCAGGCAAAGCAGACGGACATCAGCTCATCGCTCATAAGGCTTCATGTCATCGCGGTTTCCGATGATGAGGAGGAGCAGGCGATTAAGCTCAGAGTGCGGGACGAGGTTTTAGCCGACATTTCCCCTGAGCTTGAAAAAGCGGAGGATATTTCCGATGCACAGCTTATCGTAAGGGCAAACCTTAACAAGATCAAGCGTGCCGCGGAAAAAGCATCCGAGGGAAGAAACGTGCGCGTTACACTCAGCGAGGAGTATTACCCGACACGGGATTACGGAAGCTTCTCTCTGCCTGCGGGAAAATATATGTCCCTGCGCGTTATTCTCGGCGAGGGCCGAGGTCATAACTGGTGGTGCGTGGTGTTTCCGCCCCTGTGCGTTTCCGCTGCGGAGCAGAAGGCGGCGTTGGATGCCATGAGCGAGGACGACAGAGCTCTGCTCACAGAGGCCGACGGCTATGTCATAAAATTCCGCATTATCGAGCTTTGGGGAGAAATTTCTGAAAAATTTTTGTGATTTATGTAATATGAGCAGTTTTCCTGCGTCATTATAGGCGTAAGACAGATAAAAACAGTTCTTTCCTGTTATATTGGTTTTCAACAATTTAATGCAGAGCATAAATATGCTCGCATGATACTTCTTCCCCCCTCGGCCTTGTTACTTTGTAGCAGGGCTTGCGGGAGAGTATACTGACAGCCCGTAACACGGCAATGCCGTGAAACAATTATTTTCCTTTTTTTGCCCCCAAAGAAAGATCCGAAACATCGCCCCCACGATGTTTCCGATTTTTCTTTTTCTTTGCCGAATTGAGATCGGCGGTTGTCGTTATACCGGTTGCCCGAAGCTATACAGAGGTGGTCAGTTAAGAGAGCAGCCACGGGAGTGCGTTATTCTTTGCTGTCCACAAATTCGCTGGCGAGGGTTGCGCCGAGGATGAGCACAGCACCGAGCACCCCGGATACGGTGATGCCCTCTCTCAGAACAAGCGCCGACATGAGTATTGCCACGACGGGGTCAATATAGCTCAGTATGGCGACGGTCTGTCCCCTGAGTCCCTTCATGCTGCCGAAATACAGAG
>JAZLGD010000126.1:0-4740 GCA_045616105.1 Oscillospiraceae bacterium
CCTTTGGTTTCTTTTAGTCTGTTTGCAAGACCGCGAAGGTCCTCGCCGGAATTTTTAAGTCTGTTCTGCTGTTTTATTCTTTCTATGTAATCTGAAAGTGCCTTTTCGCCGTTGCGAAGCATTTCCGGCTTCTGCAGAATCGAAGCCAGAAGCGCCGCTTCCTGAGGCTCCAGCGCCGCGCCCATTGTTGCGGTGCTGATTATGCCGCCATGCTCGAACTTATCCTTGAGCACTGCGTATATCTTTGAAAGCGCCGGGGATGAAAATTCCTCGGGCTCCGGAAGCTCTTTGCCCTTGAATATGCCCTGATCGAGGAACAGAAGTCTTATGATTCCCTCCTCCGCTGTCGCAGAAACCGGGTCATCATATTTAATCGACTTGTCCTTTGGCTGTATCTGCCTCTCAGGATGGGCGAGCTCCCGCTCGGAGCTTTTCTGCGCGGACTTTACCGCCCGCTTTCTCCTACGCCTGACCTCGTCTTCGACGAGCTCATTCGATACGCCCGCCATACTTGCAACGCGCATGGAATAAACCTGTCTTTCCACAGAGCCGGGCAGCCGCGCCACCATGTCGGAGGCTTCCTTAATAAATGCAACCTTCTGCTCATCAACGGTGAGATCGTATTTTTTCGTCACCGACTGCAAACGGTAGTCAATGTGGTTTTCGCTCTTTTCGATGAGGTTGCGGAAAGCATCTGCGCCCTTGGACTTGATAAACTCATCCGGGTCTTTTGCACCGCTTATGGTGACAACCTTGACCTTTATGTCCAGCTTCTCAAGAAGGCTGATTGCTCTCTGCGATGCCTTCTGTCCTGCGCCGTCACTGTCATAGGCAATAACAACCTCGTTTGCGTATCTGGAGATGAGCCTTGCCTGCTCAGGCGTCAGCGAGGTTCCGAGTGATGCAACCGCAGAGTCAAAGCCCGCCTGGTGCATCATCACAACATCTATATTGCCCTCAGCAAGTATTATATATCCACTCTTCGACTTTTTAGCCAGATTCAGTCCAAAAAGATTGCGGCTCTTGTTGAACACAAGCGTTTCGGGGCTGTTCATGTATTTTGGTTCACCGTCACCAAGAATTCTGCCGGAAAATCCTATAACGTCACCCTTGACGTCTATAACGGGGAACATCAGGCGGTTGCGGAAGGTATCGTAATGGCTTCCGTTCTTTCCGTTTCGGACAAGACCCGCTTCAGCCATTTCCCGTTCGGAGTAGCCTTTGGCTTTCATCGCTCTTATGAGACTGTCCCACGAATCCGGTGCGTAGCCTAAGCCGAAGCGTTTTGCCGTTGCAGGAGATATCTCGCGCCGCGCCATATAGTCTATTGCGGGCTTGCCGTTGGGGCTTGAAAGGCAACTGTAGAAAAACTTCGCCGCATCACGGTTTAGGTCGAGCATTCTTCGGCGTTTACGTGTTTCGGCGTTATCCTCCTGCTCGGGCATATGCATACCGACACGCTTTGCGAGAAATTCAACCGCCTCGGGGAAGTTGAGTCCCTCAATCTCCATAACGAAATTTATAACGCCGCCGCCCTTACCGCAGCCGAAGCAATGGTAAATCTGCCTGTCGGCCGAAACGGAAAATGACGGGGTCTTTTCGCTGTGGAACGGACACAGGCCAAACTGGTTGGAACCACTTTTCTTTGTGAGCCGCACATAGCTTCCCACAACATCGACAATATCGTTTCTTTCAATAAGCTCCTGCAAGAAGCTCTCGGAAAATGCCACGCGCGCTCACCTTCTTTCTTACTATAATAATTAATCTTATTTGACAGTCCATGCGGCGGGAATAAATATCTCGCCGTATTTTTCCATGGCATAACCATCGGTCATGCCGGAAACATAGTCACAGACCGCGCGGTCAATTCCCTCGCGCGCTACAACATCCTGCAAATCATTAGGGAGATGCCACGGGTGCTTTGTATAGTATTCGAATATGCCGCCGAGAATTCCCTCGACCTTGCTCTCTTCGCTTTTCGCAATGGGATTGGTGTAGACATCCGAATACATAAAGCTGTGGAAGGTATCCACCGCCTCCTGCATTGATTCAGACATCTTGATCTCGCCATCGGTGCTGTTTGCGATTATATCCGTTATTATTGAGTTGATTCTGACACTGTTGCGGTCGCCGCAGCGGGTGCGGACAATCATGGGCACCTGCTCAGGCTTCAGTATACCCGCACGGATTGCGTCATCAAGGTCATGGTTTATGTACGCAACACGGTCGGCAAGGCGAACGCAGGTCGCTTCAAGCGTATCGTCAGGTGCGCCGTGGGTGTGGTTAAGAATGCCCATACGGGTCTCATAGCAAAGATTCAATCCTCTGCCGTCACGCTCCAGCCTATCTACAACGCGCAGGCTCTGCTCATAGTGCTTAAAGCCGCCCGAATAGATATTGGCAAGCGCTCTCTCCCCCGCATGGCCGAAGGGCGTATGTCCGAGGTCGTGTCCGAGGGCAATGGCTTCCGCCAGATCCTCGTTGAGCTCAAGCGCTCTGACAATAGTTCTCGCAATTCGTGATACCTCAAGGGTGTGGGTAAGTCTGGTGCGGTAATGGTCACCCTCGGGCTGGAGGAAGACCTGGGTCTTATGCTTAAGGCGGCGGAAAGATTTTGAATGTGTGATCCTGTCAATATCTCTCTGGAAGGAGGTGCGCACCTCATCCTCGGCTTCGTCCGTGGGACGGCCCTTTGAGTTTTCCGAAAGCACGCCGTATTTACTTATGAGAAGTCGCTCTGCCAGCTCTCTGCGCTGTCTCGGATTAGGCATAATTCCCTCCAAAAATATAAAGGTATCAAACTGTGTCTGATACCTTTATACGACGAAACTTTTTATTTCCCTTTATTTTTTTCAAATTAATTTCATTTTATTTTTACGGGCATGAATTCCTCGCCGCAGGCAAGGACTGCACAAGCTCCTGCGGTCACATCGGTTATTCGAAGAGAAAACTCCTCTGCCTTTTCTTCGGGCACAAGCAGCTTAAGCGTGACCGCCGCGCCGTATTCGGTGTCGGTTACGATGCCGCCGATGTTTGTGCATTCAAGCTTCAAGCGCTCGGCGATGGAATATGCGCAGGGCAAATCCATCTTGACCCAGCGGCGCACAACGGCAACGCCCGCCGCATCGAGAGCGTCCTTTGCGCTTTTCGTATATGCACGCAAAAGTCCGCCCGCGCCCAGCAAAACGCCGCCGAAATAGCGGGTCACAACGCAGACCACATTCTCAATCCCCTCACGTTTGAACACTTCGAGCATGGGGATGCCTGCGGTGCCCTGAGGCTCTCCGTCATCGGAATAGCGCACCGCGCCGTCCTTTATTATGTAGCACCAGCAGTTGTGCCGGGCATCATAGTATTTCTTTTTCATCTCCGAAACAAAAGCCTTGGCTTCTTCCTCGGTCTCCACCATGCGGACATGACCGAGAAATTCGGAGCGCTTTTCAACAAAGCTTGCCTCGCCCGATGAGGCGGGAATGAAATATTCGCTCAATCTTCCCAGTCCTCCTTAGGCTCAACATAGTCGGGAATATACTTTTTAACTTTGCCGAAGACCTCGGGCGGCACGATGACCTCAGCCTCGATGCCTTCGTCGGTGTATTCCATCTTACCAACGGAAGCTTCTCTGTTTATGAGGTCGGTGATTCCCGCATCGGAATAGGGAATCTTCAGAGTAACATGGTGGCTGCCTCGGTCAAGTATTCCGGAAAGCTTATCTACGAGAGCCTTGACGCCCTCACCACTCTTTGCGGAAAGGCAGACTATATCTTCGCCGTGGGGCAGGATGCCAAGGTAGGCATCGCACTTATTGAAAACTCTGATGCAGGGTGTTTTTTCCGCGCCCAGCTGATTTATGAGCCCGTCAACGACCTTTGCCTGCTCTTCCCAGTCGGGGTTTGAAATATCGATTACATGGAGCAGAACATCTGCGTAAGAAAGCTCTTCGAGAGTAGCCTTGAACGCCTCAACAAGATGATGGGGAAGCTTGCGGATAAAACCGACGGTATCGGAAATCAGCACCTCAGTGAAATCATCGATACGCAGCTTGCGCGTTGTGGTGTCCAGGGTGTCGAAAAGTCGGTTGTTTGCGGGAATGTCGGAGTCGGTCAGGCAATTTAAAAGCGTGGACTTGCCTGCATTTGTATAGCCCACGAGGGCAACAACGGGGACAGAGTTTTTCTCGCGCTGACGGCGCTGAGTGCTTCTCACCTTTCTGACTGCGGCAAGCTCTTCCTCTAACTTCTGAATTTTTCTGCGGATATGGCGGCGGTCGGTTTCAAGCTGAGTTTCGCCGGGGCCTCGGGTACCGATAGGCGATGAGCCGCCGGATGCGGTCTGACGCACGAGGTGGGTCCACATACCGGTGAGTCGGGGCAGCAGATATTTATACTGTGCAAGCTCAACCTGAAGCTGACCTTCTCGTGTCTGGGCCCGCTGAGCGAAAATATCAAGGATAAGGCCCGATCGGTCGAGCACCTTTACGCCCAGATCCTCGGACAGTACTCGCATCTGGGACGGTGAAAGCTCGTTATCGAAAACCGCAAGGTCAATATCGTTCATGTCTATAAACGCTTTCAGCTCTGCCACCTTGCCGTCGCCGATGAAGCTTCTCGGCTCGGGTGTCGGACGGTTCTGTATAAGCATGCCCACAGTCTCGCCTCCCGCAGTTTCAACAAGAGCCTTGCGCTCCTCCATGGAAACCTCGGTGGAGCGCTCGGACGGGTCCATGCTGCTTGCTGAAAG
>JAZLGD010000127.1:0-6694 GCA_045616105.1 Oscillospiraceae bacterium
AATACGCCGAAGGAGCTGGAGATTGAAGCCTTTGTCCACGGAGCAATGTGCGTTTCCTTTTCGGGAAGATGTCTGCTGTCAAACTATCTGACGGGCCGTGACGCAAACCGCGGTGCCTGTGCCCAGCCCTGCCGCTGGAAGTATCACCTTGTTGAAGAAACCCGCCCCGGCGAGTATTTTGAGATAAGCGAGGATAAGGGAACTCACATAATGAATTCCCGGGATATGTGCATGATCGAGCATATACCTGAGCTTATTTCCGCAGGAGTTTCCAGCTTCAAGATAGAGGGCAGAATGAAATCTGCCTACTATGCCGCGGCTGTAACCAATGCCTACCGCCACGCCATTGATTATGCCGTCAAGGGAGAAGAAATCCCTCAGATATGGCTTGATGAAGTCAATAAGGTGAGCCACAGACCCTATTGCACGGGCTTTTATTACGGCGATCCGGGTCAGCACTATGCGGATGCAAGCTATTTCTCCGATGCTGATGTCTGCGCGATTGTTGAATCGTGCGATGATAACGGTCAGGCGGTTCTGACACAGCGAAACCGCTTCTGCACAGGCGATAAGGTCGAGCTTGTTACTAATGACGCAGAGCCCGTTGCCTTTACCGTCGGAGAGATGAAAAATGAAGCAGGGGAGAGCATTACCGCAACACCCCATGCGATGATGAAATTTGAAATGCAGCTGCCGAGAAAATGCGGCGAGCTATCTATACTAAGACGAATGAAAAAGCAAGGAGAAGATAAATGAAAGCTTACGGACTAAATGAACTCAGAGAAATGTTCCTCAGCTTTTTTGAGAGCAAGGGACATAAAAGACTCCCGTCATTCTCGCTTATACCTCAGAATGATGCAAGCCTGCTTCTTATAAATTCAGGTATGGCACCTATGAAGCCCTACTTCAAGGGTGAACAGACCCCGCCGAGCAAGCGCGTCTGCACCTGCCAGAAGTGCATCCGCACCGGCGATATCGAGAATATAGGCAAGACTGCGCGCCACGGTACTTACTTTGAGATGCTGGGCAACTTCTCCTTCGGCGACTACTTCAAGAAAGAAGCAATTGCATATAGCTGGGAGTTTCTGACCTCTGATGAGTGGGTTGGAATTGATCCCGACAGACTCTATCCCTCCGTTTATGTTGACGATGATGAGGCATGGAACATATGGAATAAGGACATCGGAATTCCTCCCGAGCGTATTTTCAGATTCGGCAAGGAAGATAACTTCTGGGAGCATGGAGCAGGCCCCTGCGGTCCCTGCAGCGAAATCTATTATGACCGCGGCGAAAAGTACGGCTGCGGCAAGCCCGACTGCACCGTCGGCTGTGACTGCGACCGCTATATTGAGGTCTGGAATAACGTTTTCTCCCAGTTCGATAACGATGGCGAGGGTCATTACTCAGACCTTATCCAGAAGAATATCGACACCGGCATGGGCCTCGAGCGTCTTGCTGTTGTGTGTCAGGGCGTAGAATCCCTCTTTGATGTTGATACAGTTATGAACATCACTAAAAAGGTTTCCGAGATCACAAACGCATACTACGGAAAGACCCATAAGATGGACGTATCTCTCCGTGTCATTACCGACCATATCCGTTCGGCTTGCTTCATGATCTGCGACGGTGTTCTGCCCTCAAATGAGGGACGCGGATATGTCCTCCGCAGACTTCTCCGCCGCGCCGCACGCCACGGTAAGCTTCTCGGCGTTAACGACCCCTTCCTCTACAGAGTTATCGACACCGTTATCCACGAGAATGAGTGCCAGTATCCCGAACTTCGTGAGAAGCAGGATTACATCACTCGTGTCGTAAAGAGCGAGGAAGAAAACTTCGCAAAAACCATCGATGCAGGCATGCAGATTTTTGCATCCATCCTCTCCGAGCATAAGGCAAAGGGCGAGAATGTATTCTCCGGAGCAGACGCATTCAAGCTTTACGATACCTACGGTTTCCCCGTGGACCTCACTCAGGAAATGGTTGAGGACGAGGGCATGAGCCTTGATACAGAAGAGTTCAAGCGCCTGATGGAAGAACAGCGTGTTCGTGCCCGTAAGGCAAGAGAAGCACTGGGCGATCTCGGCTGGGCAGGCATAGACCTCGGCCTTGATACCACACCCACCGAATTTACCGGCTATGAAAAGCTGAGCGATTCCGCAAAAATACTTGCACTTGTATTCGGCGAAGAACCCGTATCCGAGCTCAAGGCAGGTATGGAGGGCATAGTTGTCCTCGATAAAACTCCCTTCTACGCCGAAATGGGCGGCCAGCTCGCAGACCACGGCAGCATAGGCTTCAGCCTTGAGGATATAGATAACGGCGAATTTACCAAGTTCGAAGTAACAAATGTAAAGAAAGATAAGGGCAACAAGTACCTGCATTACGGCAAGCTCGTTGCAGGCGGACTGAATGTCGGCGAAGAAGTATTTGCAAGTGTTTGCCCCGAAAGAAGAAACGCAATTTCCCGCGCCCACTCCGCAACCCATCTGCTGCATAGTGCACTGCGTGAGGTGCTTGGTGATCATGTAAACCAGGCCGGCTCACTCGTTGACTCCGATAAGCTGAGATTTGACTTTACTCACTTCAGCGCCGTGACCGCTGAGGAGCTTGCAAAGGTTGAAAAGCTCGTCAACGATGCAGTTCTGGATGGCCACACTATTACCGTAACCGAGATGCCCGTAGACGAAGCAAAGGCAATGGGCGCAACCGCACTCTTCGGCGAAAAGTACGGCGATGTTGTCCGCGTTGTAAAGATGGGCGATGTCAGCACAGAGCTTTGCGGCGGTACACATCTTGACAATACCGCAAAGGTCGGAGCGTTCAGAATAGTAAGCGAAGGCTCCGTTGCATCCGGCGTAAGAAGAATTGAAGCAATTGTCGGTAAGGAATATCTCAAGGCGGCAATTGATAACGAAGCAAAGATTGCAAAGACCGCAGAGGTAATAAAGGCAAAGCCTGCTGAGCTTGCAGTAAGAGCTGAAGCACTTATGGCAGAGCTCAAGGAAATGCGTCAGGAAATCGAGCGCATGAAGGATCAGGCCCTTGCAGCTGAGGTTGACCGTCTGATAGCCTCCGCAAAGGAGATCGGCGGAGTAAAGGTACTCACCGCCGAGAGAAACGATCTTGTCGGCAATGACCTCCGCAAGTTCGGCGATTTCCTCCGCGATAAGGATGAGAGCATTGTTGCGGTTCTTTCATCCGCAAGTGATGCAAAGGTAACATTTGTAGCATCCTGTGGTAAGGCAGCCGTTGCAAAGGGCCTTAAGGCAGGCGACATCATCCGTTCCGTCTGCGCAGTAGCAGGCGGTAAGGGCGGCGGCAAGCCCGACAGCGCAATGGGCGGCGGCACCGATGTAAGCAAGGTAAACGAAGCACTCAGCAGTGTTGAAGCATTTGTAAGTGAAAAAATAGGAGAGTAATAATGAACGATTGTCTGTTTTGCAAAATCATAGCAGGAGAGATTCCCTGCACAAAGGTTTATGAAGACGAGTATGTTTTCGCGTTCCGCGATATAAACCCCATGGCACCTGTACATGTACTTGTCATGCCGAAAGAGCATATCTGCTGTGCAGATAAGATTGATGAAACCAATTCCGCACTTATCGCAAAGGTTTTTGAGGCCATTGCGAAGATTGCAAAGGCAGAGGGCCTGACCAACGGTTATCGCGTTGTTAATAACTGCGGCGAGGATGGCGGCCAGACTGTTAAGCACATCCACTTCCATCTTCTCGGAGGAAAAACTCTCGGCGTAGAGATGGGCTGAAATTAAACAATTAAAAGCAGAAAGACACCATCTTTCTGCTTTTTTAATGTGGGGAAATATGAGAGCAATTCGCATCCTTGCAACGCTGTCAGTATCTTTTGCACTGGCGGTGTTTGCGGCGCATTACGTTCTGCCTGCTCCGTGGCTTATTCCGGCTGCCGCGGTATCTGCGGTAATAGCAGTTGCAGGCATGCTTATACATAATAATCTCGGCCGCAGATTAATTCTTGCGGGCCTTGCGTTAGCCTGCGGATTTATGCTCTACCATGCCCACTATGTTCGCGTACTTGCCCCTTGCGAAAGCCTTGTCGGCGAGAAGCTTACTGTGTCGGCGCGTGTAACATCTTACCCCGATTGCCGTTCAGGCTGTATGATGCTTAATGTCAGATTCTGTGATGAGAAGCTTCCGAATGTCTCGGGTCTGATTATCGATTACGGCGATGAGGAATCCACACTCATACCGGGTGATGAGATTGAAGTATCGCTTAAGCTCAATCCGGCAAACACGCGCTATAACGCTGAGTACGATGCTAATATTTCCAAAGGCCTGTACCTTGTCGGGTCGGTTAACGGAGAGATAAAGAAAACGGGGCATTGGAATAAAAGCTTCTTGTATTTCCCGCAGTATACAGGCAACAGCATCAGAGAGAAAATAGAAGAAATTTTCCCCGATAATGCGGCGTTTTTTATGAAAGCCCTGCTTACGGGCGATAAGAGCGAATACTACGCCGAGCATGAGGATCTGTCCTGCGCCATGAGCATCGCGGGACTTGCCCATGTCGTTGCCGTTTCGGGTATGCACGTTGCGTTTCTTGTTGGCTTTTTACAGCTCGCATTCGGCAAAAACCGCAGAAGCGCGATTGCGGGTATATTACTTGTATGGCTCTTTGTTATAATGGTCGGCGCACCTGCTTCGGCTGTGCGTGCGGGAGTCATGCAGACTCTTCTGCTGCTTGCTCCTCTGTTTAAGCGCGAGAATGATCCCGTAACATCGCTGAGCTTTGCGTTGGCGCTGATACTTCTGTTCAATCCCTTTGCCTGCGGTAATATCGGCCTCCAGCTTTCATTTTCTGCCATGGCCGGCATAGTCATGTTCGGTGACAGGATTTATTACTACCTCAAGGAGAAACTCAATACCGAAAACCGAATTGCCTGCTATTTTATCGGCATCGTGGCATCATCCGCGGCAGTTTCGGTATTCTCTGTTCCCGTTGCGGCGATACACTTCGGCTATATATCCGTAATGGGCATCGTGTCCAATATACTTTGCCTTTGGGCGATAAGCCTGCTTTTCTGCGGCGGCTACATTTGCTGCGCAATCGGATATGTTATTCCCGCTGTGGTAAAAATTATGGCGGCAGCACTTTCTTACCTTGTGCAATACATTGCATTGGTGGTAAAATATATTGCTAAGATTCCCTTTGCGGCGCTGTATACCGAAAACCGACAGATAATCTGGTGGCTTATTCTAACATACGCGATATTTATAATCTGCGGTATGTATAAAAAGGAAAAGTTCAGACCGATTGTGCCGCTTGGTATATCCATCGCAAGCCTTGCCGCAATACTCTGCATTGCTCATTTTTCGATGCTTGGCACTGCGGGGACGGTTGCCGTCATGGATGTTGGCAACGGGCAGAGCATAGCCCTTACCGACGGGAAAAGCACCGTAGTAGTCGACTGCGGAAGCGCAGGAACTATGAATAACGCGGGTAGCATGATGACGAGCTACCTTCACAGCCGGGGCAGAAACCATGTCGACGCGCTCCTGCTCACACATCTGCATTCAGACCACGCAAAAGGCACTATAAGGCTTTTAAATACAATTGACGTAAAAACAATAATAATGCCGTCCACGGCCTCGGAAAATGACGAGAACGGCCTATATGAAAAGATAATGAAGTCGGCTGAAGATAACGGCGTCGAGGTGCTGTTTGTTGACTCGAAGCAAAGCCTCAGCTACGGTGATATAACTATTGATATATATGAGCCCTCGGAAAAGGGCGACGAGAACGAACGCTGTCTGACGCTTACTGCATCCGTTGACGGATATAATGTCCTCATAACAGGTGATGCGCCGAAAAGCGTTGAGTGCGAGCTTGCCGATAATGAAGACTTGTCCGATACAGACTTGCTTATAGCAGGACACCATGGCTCAAGGTATTCATGCAGTCAGGAGCTCTTGCGTGCCGCGCAGCCTGAGGCGGCGGTTATAAGCGTTGGCTATAATAATTACGGACACCCGACCAATGTAGTCCTCGAAAGATTGCAGGCCTACGGTGTAACAATATACAGAACAGACTTAATGGGCAGGATAATAATAAAAACTGCCTGAGGTGAGTATATGGCAAAAAAACAGAAAGACGAAATAAAATTTAATTATGCTGAGCAGCTTCGCCGCCTAAAGGAAAACGGTCCGGAGCGCCTGTATTTTATCTGGGGCCCCGAGGATTATCTCTCTGATTACTTCGCGGCTGAAATCAAGAAGTTCTGCCTGCCCGAGGGTGAGGATGATTTCAGCTACCGCAAGATAGGGGAGAGAGAGTATTCGGCACGGCTTCTGCAGGAGGCCATCGACTCTGTGCCCTTTCTTTCCGAGCGCACCTTCGTTGAAGTAAGAGGCCTTGACCTCAATAAGCTGAGCGAGGATGAGGCGGAAAAAACCGTCAAAGCTCTTAAGGATATCCCCGATTACTGTACGGTAGTGTTCATTGAGCCGGGTTCATTCGAGGCTGATAAGCGCAAGAAGATATATAAGAGTCTTTCTACGCTGTGGAGCGAGCACTATGTAACCGCGCAGCAGGGAGATAAGCTGGTAAAATGGATTGTGCGCCGCTTTGATGCCGCGGGTAAGCGTATAGAAGTAAATGCTGTCCAGCGCCTCATATCCTTAAGCGGCGACCTTATGAACAGACTCATTCCCGAGATAAG
>JAZLGD010000128.1:0-4360 GCA_045616105.1 Oscillospiraceae bacterium
TGTAACTTCACAAAAAACGTGGCGTTTGTGAAGCGTGCAAAAAAGTCCTTCCGGACTTTTTTGACACGCTGAAAAAGATGTCCGCAAAGCGGACATCTTTTTTATTTCAGCGTGTATTTTGAAAGACGCTTTACTCTTACCAGACATGATACGAGCATAAGTGCGCATATGACCCAGATAGGCCATACTATCATGGGCTTCTGCATAAGGCTGAACAGTTGAATATAATCAAACATCAGCACGCAGAGCAGTGTACACTCGGCCAGTATGCTTATGGTCTCATTCTGAATCTGAGGCCAGAACTGCATATTCAGCGGGCGAAGTGTGTTCGGCTTCAAAGCTCTGGGGAAAAACAGAAGAAGCACCATAAGCAAATACATGGCAACATCAGCGCCCATAATCGCAAGCGCGGAGCCTCTGCCTGACCACTTATCGATATTTCCGTTCATGTCATAGTGGCTCGGCACCTGCTCGGGCAGTGAGGGATAGCAGACAAGCGTTGCTGCTACACACGCAAGCAGAAGCACCAAAGCGATTATCTCTATAATTAATTGATATTTTGTAAGTCTCGGAATTTTCATAGGGCTGATATCAACATTCGCCCTGCATAGGCTCAAAGACCTTTAACGCAATTGCGGTTATGTCAAAGCCGTCGAGGGAGCTGTCCGAGGTGCTTATGGAATACATCAGACCGGGTACCACGTCATACCACAGGCAGACATCAACGTCGCCGTCCTCGCCGCAGTATCTCATGAGCTTGCACTCGCGTCCATTGAGCTCATCGTCAAGGGTGGTGGTCCATTCGTAATTCATGCCGGAAATGTCTTCAAAGCCGGCGGTAGACTTCATGCGGGCAACGTAGTCAAGACCGTTGAGGGTAAAGTGCAGCTCCTCTGTGTCACCGTTCAGGATGAAATACTGCACGTTTTCCGCATCGTCAGGTACTCCGAGTGCGAAGCCGAGCTGCTGCATAACTCCGTCCGCGTCGGACTCGACGAGGGGGTTGGCAACGCCGCTTTCAGGTGTTTCTTCTTGTGTACCCGTTTCTGTCCCGGTCTGCGGTGCGGATGTAGAGTCGCCCTTATTGGCACACGCGGTAAAAAGGCAGACGACCATAAGGCAGACGGCAAGTGCTGCTATAAGCTTTTTCATAATAAATACCTCTGTTTTGTTTTAATGTCACTATTTTATATATGCAAGAATACTCTTGCCATTTCAAGATAAATAAGAAGCGAAACAGCATCCGTGATGGTAGATATCAGCGGGTTTGCCATGACAGCAGGGTCAACGCCGGTTTTCTCAGCAAGCATGGGGAGCGTTGAGCCGACGACCTTTGCAAACATTACTATAAACAGGATTGATACGGAAACCGTTGCCGCTACAATAACCGTGACATCGGGGTTATTAAGAAGTGTGCGGTCAATCAGGAGCATTTTCACGAAGTTGACCGCGGAGAGGGTTGCGCCGCACAGAAGCGATACGCGCAGTTCCTTCCATATGACCTCGAGCACATTTTTTGGCTCGGTGTCGCCGATTGAAAGGCTTCGGATAACCGCTGTCGAGGACTGGGCGCCGGAGTTGCCGCCCGTACCCATAAGCATGGGGATAAAGCCGATAAGAACGGTCTGCACCGCAAGGGCATCCTCGAAGGAGTTCAGAATCATACTGGTGAATGTTGCCGAAAGCATCAGGAACATGAGCCACGGCACTCGCAGCTTCCACATTTCGATCGCACCCGTTCTGGAGTAGGGCTTATCGGAAGGGGTCATTGCAGCCATCTTTTCGAAGTCCTCGGTGGCCTCCTGTTCAAGAACGTCGATGACGTCGTCGACGGTGACAATGCCGACAAGTCTGCCTTCCTTATCCACAACGGGGATTGCCATAAGGTCGTAGTCGGAGATCTTTTCCGCGACCTCTTCCTGGTCATCCGTTGTCATGGCAAAAACGATGTTTGTGTCCATGATTTCTTCGACTACTGTATCATCGTCATTTAAAAGCAGTTCCTTAACGGAGACAACGCCCTCCAGCTTGCGGTCGGCAGATGTGACAAAGCAGATGTAAATCGTCTCTCTGTCCTCGCCGATGCGGCGGATGCGGGCTATTGACTCGCGTACATTCATGTACTTTTTCAGGTCAACGAACTCGGCGGTCATTATGCTGCCCGCGGAGTTTTCCGGATAGTTAAGATACTGGTTTATGAGGTTTCGCGTATCGGGTGTTGCGGTGCGCATGACACGCTTGACAACGTTTGCGGGAAGCTCCTCCATCATATCGACAGCATCGTCGACGAACAGTTCTTCGATAATCGACGAAAGCTCCGAGTCGGTTATGGAGTTTATGATTATCTCCTGTTCGGGAGCCTCAAAATTTGCAAAAACGTCAGCAGCGGTGCCTTTTGACAGGAGTCTGAACACCATCGGGATTTTGTTCTCGTCAAGCTCAGACATGAATTCCGCAACGTCAAATTCGTTCATGTCCTCAAGGCGGAGCTTAAGCTCGCGCATATGGCGGTTTTCAAGCAGCTCGTTAAGCTCGTCAAACTGCCTGTCCAGCATAGTGTCGAAGTCCATGTTCTCTATATTCTCCATGCCGTACCTCCCTTGAGTTTTATTGATATCTTTGTATTATACGCCGAGGTATTCAGCCTGAACCTTGCTCAGTGTATCGATCTCAACGCCCATTGCGCTGAGCTTTCTGAGTGCAACCGCTTTATCGATCTCCACGGGAACGGCGATTACATCAGCTTCCATATTACCTCTGTTCTTTGCAAGGTACTCGGCAGAGAGAGCCTGAATTGCGAAGCTCATATCCATGATTTCTGCAGGATGTCCGTCACCTGCGGCAAGGTTTACAAGTCTGCCCTCGGCAATGGTGAACAGAGTTCTTCCGTCGGGCATTACATAGCCCTGAATGTTATGGCGGGCATCGTATTTCTTAACCGCCATGCTTTCAAGTGCGTCCATGTCAACCTCAACATTGAAGTGGCCTGCATTGGTGAGTATTGCGCCGTCCTTCATGAGGGGGAAATGCTCTGCGGTGATTATGTCCCTGCCGCCGGTTACGGTGCAGAACATATCGCCGATCTTTGCCGCTTCCTTCATGGGCATGACCTCATAGCCGTCCATAACGGCTTCAAGTGCACGAACAGGGTCGGTTTCGGTAACGATGACCTTTGCGCCGAGGCCCTTTGCACGAAGTGATACGCCCTTGCCGCACCAGCCGTAGCCGGAGATTACAACATACTTACCCGCAACGATAAGGTTTGTGGTGCGGTTAATTCCGTCCCAGACAGACTGACCGGTACCGTAGCGGTTATCGAACATATGCTTGCAGTCGGCGTCGTTTACCATGACCATGGGGAATTTGAGCTGACCTTCCCTGCTCATAATCTTAAGACGGTTAATTCCCGTTGTTGTTTCCTCGCAGCCGCCTATGACATCGGGGATAAGGTCTGTATACTTGGTGTGCATGAGATGAACAAGGTCGCCGCCGTCATCGATTATGATGTTGGGGCCTACCTTGAGAACTTCCTCGAGGCACTCCTCATACTGCTCCATGCTGCAGCCGCATTCCGCGAAAACCTGCATTCCCGTGGAAGCAAGCGCTGCTGCCACATCATCATGGGTTGAAAGGGGGTTTGAGCCTGTTACATACATCTCGGCACCGCCCATTTCCATGACGCGGCAGAGATAAGCCGTTTTTGCTTCAAGGTGTACGGAAAGAGCCACCTTAAGTCCCGCAAAGGGCTTGGTTTTCTTAAAGTCCTCGCCTATGCCGCGCAGGACGGGCATATTGCGCTCGACCCAGTTTATTTTCATTTCTCCGCTGGGTGCAAGATTAATATCTTTTATTCTGCTCATAGCTGAATTCCCCCGTTATTTTTTTTAGCATTTTATTTTATCACTTTATTTAATACACCGCAAGTATTCATTAAACAAAAAAATAACTCCCCGTACGATTATGACGGGGAGTTATGCTCTATTTGGATTCGAGAAGCTGGAGCCGCGTTTCATGCTCATTGAGCATTTCCTCATGCTCGTCTGCCCTGCGCCACAGCTTCTCGTGGCTTGCGCTGTTAGAGTCATTCAGTGCCGCTATATTCTTTTCAAGAGCGCAGACATTTTCGTTCAGTCTGGTTATGTTTGAATTCAGACTGATTATGGGTCTCAGCACCGCCGCAATCAGTCCGACCAGCACCGACAGCACAGTTATTACAGTCCATTCGTTCATGCGCTTACTCCACCTCGTAATTCTGAAGCCTGTACCATGTGAGCTCTTCATATTCCAGTCGCTTCCACGTGAAGTTTTCATGGTTGAATCGTTTCCATGTTATGTAAACTTCTTCGTAAACAATATCAAG
>JAZLGD010000129.1:0-6146 GCA_045616105.1 Oscillospiraceae bacterium
GTCTGGGCAATCGGGCTTTACTATGTCTCAGGTCCCGATGCGCTTGGCAGCGTTGGCAGCGGCTGTCTTAAATACTTCACAACCGACTCCAACATACTTGTCTCGCTGGCGGCTCTTCTGATGATGATATTCAACATCGTAAGACTCGTTAAGCCCGACACAGTCATTCCCAAGTGGATTTCGGTGCTTAAATACGCGGGCACCTCCGCAGTCACGCTGACGCTTCTTACCGTCGTATTTTTCCTCGGCCCCTCAGTGGCAATAAGAAACGGCTTCATGAGCTATTTTCTTATGTTCAGGGGAAACACCTTTGCCCTGCACTTCTCAACTCCCGTGCTCGCAATCGTTTCCCTCGTCTGCTTTGAAAAGGACAACGCCTTTAATCTGGGCGACTGTCTTGCCGCGTGCCTTCCCTCTTACATATACTCCGTCGTATATTTCATGATGGTTGTCTGTCTTAAAGTGTGGACCGACTGGTACGGCTTTACCTTCGGAGGAAAGCTCTTCATGATTCCCCTTGCCCTTATAGTCTCGTATCTCGTTACATTTGGAATCTCCGCAGTACTCCGACGGCTGAGAAAAGTTTAAAAAAAGCCTGCAATGCCGAAGCATTGCAGGTCTTTTTATTTAACAGCTAAGATAACCGCAACAAGAAGACAAATCTGGGCGCAGGAGTTAATTATCTCCGCTGTCCAGTTTTTCTTTGCGGAATAGCGCTCGAACCTTTTTTTCTTATACCATACCATGGTGCCCATAAGGCAAAACCAGAGGAGGAAGAATATAAGCTGCGGCATGCCTGTTACGGCAGCAAGAAGATTTGCGAAATTTATCTTGCCGAGATTGCAGATAATGCCCAGCAGCATAATGAGCCAGCCGCCCGACTGCATGGGCAGGAAGCACTTATTGAGCCATTTTATGTCTTTTTTCTTCGTGCCGAGAATAAGCTTCCAGAGCACCTTGAACACACCTGCAAGAAGGCTGATGATTGCGCCGATTAAAAAGAGCTTGCTGTTAAAGCCTGCGCTTATCATGATAATGGCTATGCCGAAAGCCAGAACGGGAATGAAATCTACAAGCGCAAGAGCAAGGGTGAATTCTTCCATGTCAATTCTCCTTAAAACATTTAATAAACAGTATATTATAAATTGACTAAAAAAGCAATTCATGTTAGATTTAATCCATTAAATCTAATCAGAGGATTCGGCTATGAACAAGAAAGAATTAAAACAGAGCCGCATACAGCTTTTCCGCGATGCGGCAAATTTCAAGCCCACGGAGAGAATTCCCCATTTCTCCGCCGCGGTTACATGGAAGGTCTTTGACGCGGGCCACACTCTCGACGAGGCAATGACCAACTTCACCGTCATGGAAGAATGTGTGCGCCATTTTCTCGACACCTACCCCGTTGACGCAATTTTGGACACAGGCATCCGCAACCAGTTCAACGTGACCGAGGCCTTCGGCGAGGGCGGTTATTATTACTACACCCCCGACATGGTGGGTATCCACGACCACGCCCACTGCACTGTGGACACTCTCATGGAATATCTTGAAAACCCCGAAAAATATATATGGGAAAAGATCCTTCCCAACAAATACGGCGAAAGCTGGGCAAAGAAAACCAAGGATGTATGGAAGCGCACCTTTAAGGAATACATGGCTTATACCAAATTCGTTATTCATATGTCCTCCGTTACGGGTAAGGAATACGGCATCCCCGGTCTTGCACCCAACAACCCCATGAAGGGCGCGATCCAGTTCGGCATTGAAGAGCTGGAGGCAAATCTTCTCGGCATAAAGCAGCTTTCGATCGCCATGCGCAGAAACGCGGACCTCATCGAGGAATTCTGCCGCAAATGGGACGAACAGCATATCGACCCCATTATCGAAGAAATCAGGAACGGAGAGGGCCCCAACTATAAATACTGCTTTGACGCATCTATTGTTATGCTTGCGCAGAACATTCTCGGTCCCAAGCAGTTTGACCGTTTCTATTGGCCCAGCCTTAAAAGACTTCTTGATGCCTACGCGGAAAAGGGCATGAATGTCCGTATTTTCGCCGAGGGCAGCATCATCCGTTATGCGGATTATTTCAAGGATTATCCCAAGGGCACCATCACCCTGCATCTTGAGCAGGATGACCCCTTTGAAATCCGCGAAAAGCTTCCCAATGTCGCAATCATGGGCGGCATGACCACCGATATGCTTGCAAACGCCACTCCCGAAGAGTGCGTTGCCTATGCAAAAAAGCTCTGCGATGAGCTGGGCAGGGACGGCGGCTTCATTTTCAGCGAGAACAAAATGCTGTCCTACCGCAATGATGCGAAGGCCGAAAACATGGCGGCTGTCTGCAGCTTCATAAATGACTACAGAATGGAGGGCGAAAACGATGGAGAATAAATACACATCCTATCCCGAGGGCTACAACAGGCTTATGAAAGATATAATTCCGTTTTACATGCGCCCCATGAAAGACAAGCTGATGCGTCTTTTGCTTACAATACTTACTGACGGCTGATACCCGGAGGATTATTATGGATTATAACGAAATTACCACAGCAATGCAGGATCTGGATGAGGACTGCCTTCTTGAGCTTATGAACGGCGTTATCAGCGATGGTGGAAGCGCGCTGGATGCTCTCAACGCCTGTCAGGCAGGCATGGAAGAGGTCGGCAGGCTCTTTGAGGAAGGCGAATATTTTGTCGGCGACCTTATTTATGCCGGCGAGATCATGACTCAGGCAATCGAAATCATTAAGCCCGCACTTTCCTCGGGCGATGGCGGCGACATGGGAAGAATCATCCTCTGCACCGTAAAGGATGACCTTCACGACATCGGCAAAAACATAGTTAAAACCCTGCTCGAGGCAGGCGGCTTTGATGTTGTTGACCTCGGCGTTGACACCGCGCCCGAAAAGATCGTTGAGACCGCAAAGTCCGAAGGCATTAAAATCATCGCACTCAGCGGAGTTCTCACTCTCGCTCTCGATTCCATGAAGGAAACCGTTGAAGCCTTCGAGGCCGCAGGCATGAGAAATGATGTTAAAATCATCGTCGGCGGCGCTCCCGTAAACGAAAACGCATTCAAAAACATTGCCGCCGATGCCTGGACAAGCAGTCCTCAGAAGACTGTTTCCATCTGCAGCGAATGGGCGAAGGAGGCTTAAGCATGGGAAAGTGTATTCTTCTTGACGGCTCTGCGGGAACCGCGCTCTGGGCAATGGCTGATGCCGCCGGAGTTAAGAAGGACCCCGTATGGAAATTCAACATCGAGCATCCCGAGTTCGTTTCGGAGCTCCACCGCCGCTATATTGAAGCAGGCTGTGATATGATTCAGGCAAACACCTTTGATGCAAACCGCCACTCCGTACAGCGTTCCTCCGATTACAGCGTTTCGGAGGTCATCACCGCGGCTGTAAAGCTGGCAAAGCAGGCAGCCGAGGGAACGGACGTAAAGGTTTATACCCCCTTCGGCCCTCTTTCCCAGCTTCTTGAGCCCTATGGCAAGCTGAGCAAAGCCGAGACCGACGAGATTTACACCGAAATGGCAGATGCCGCCGTAAAGGCAGGCGCGGACTGCATCATGCTGGAAACCTTTATGGATGTGGAGATGATGCGCATTGCGGCAACAGCCGCCAAGCGCTTTGACATCCCCGTCATCTGCTCGATGACCTTCGCAAAGCGCCGCCGCACCATGATGGGCGACTCGGTGCAGAAAATCGTGGACACCCTTAGCCCTATCGGCATTGACGGCATTGGCATGAACTGCTCCTTCGGCCCCGTGGAGGCTCTTGAGGTCATAAAGGAATACCGCGAAAAGACCTCTCTTCCCCTGTATTTCAAGCCCAACGCGGGCATGAACGAAAGCTACTCGGCAGAGCAGTTTGCAAAAGAGATTGCTCCTGCTCTGGACTTTGTAAGCTATGTTGGCGGCTGCTGCGGCAGTGACGCCGAATATATAAAGGAAATCAGAAAGCTTCTGTGAAAAACTATAATTTAAGCGTAAAAAATGGCGGCAGTACAGCCGCCATTTTCGCAAGCGGAGAAAACAGCATACTGGATGCGCTGAGAGATGCAGGCATCACCGCGGTTTCTGCCCCCTGCGGAGGCAGAGGCGTCTGCGGCAAATGCGCTGTGCAGGTAAAGGGCATGGTAAAATGCCTTGAAAGCGGCGAAGCTTCCTTGGTTGACGGCGCCGTGCTCTCCTGCCGCTATGCCCCTGCGGGCGATTGCGAGATACGTCTCGAGGACGGCGGCATGAATATTGCCCTTGCCGATGAGCTGAAGCTCAGCGGCGGCGGTGAAGGTTACGGACTTGCCGTTGATATCGGCACGACCACAATCGCAATGGCGCTGTATGACCTTGAAAGCGGACGGTGCATAGCTCAGAAAAGCGCGAAAAACAATCAGGGCGTTTTCGGCGCGGATGTTATAAGCCGCATCGAGCACTGCAGAAACGGCAATATCAAGGCGCTTTATGACTGCCTCGACAGCCAGCTTCTCGAGCTGACAGCAGACTTCGGGGAAATCACGAAAGCCGTTCTTGTGGGAAACACTGTGATGGAGCATTTTGCCGCCCATCTTGACCCCTCTCCCCTTGCCGTTCCCCCGTTCACACCGCAAAGCCTTTTCGGACGACATATACAGTACAGTAACACCGACGTATACCTTGCAAGCTGCGTTTCGGCATATGTTGGCAGCGACATTCTGGCGGGTATGCTGGCATGCGGTATGCAGGATGCGGAAGAAAGCGTTCTGTATGTTGACATCGGCACAAACGGCGAGATAGTATTCGGAAACAAAAACGGATTTTCCTGCTGTGCAACTGCCGCAGGCCCTGCTTTTGAGGGTGCGGAAATTGACTGCGGCATGAACGCGACAGATGGTGCAATTGACTCCGTATATGCCGAAAACGGTGAAATTTTCGTTCACGTCATCGGCGAAGGCGAGGCGCGGGGCATTTGCGGAAGCGGACTTATTGATGCCGTTGCAGTTATGCTCAGCGAAAAGATCATCGGCAGAAGCGGACGGTTTTCAAGGAGCGGCAAATACGCCGACCGCATCGTTGAGGTCAACGGTGTAAAGGCCTTCCGTCTCAGCGAAAAGGTCTATCTCAGCATACACGATATCCATAAGGTTCAGCTTGCGAAGGCCGCAATACGCGCAGGCATCGACACTCTTTTAAAGGGAAGCACCGCATCGCTCCTCATAATAGCAGGAGGCTTCGGCAAACATATCAGCATCGAAAACGCGGTAAAAATCGGCCTTCTTCCCGAAATCTGCGCAGAAAAAATCCGGCAGGCGGGCAACGCCGCCGCTTCGGGTGCGGCATTGCTTCTCGAGCCGGATAACGAAAGCATCTTAAACTCTCTGGCGGAAAAGTGCAGCTACATCGATCTTTCCTCGTCTTCGGAGTTTTCGGATAATTATCTTTCAAATCTCAATTTTTAATCCTTGTGTTCAATTCCCTTGACATTTTTCTCAAACTTGCTTCTGGCGCCCATGACCTCATGGCCGCAGCCGAGACAGCGGAGCTTGAAATCAGCACCCGTACGCAGCACCTCCCAGCGTTTTTCGCCGCAGGGGTGCTGTTTTTTCATTGTGAGAATGTCGCCGACCTGAATATCCATTATTTCTTGATGCCCTCCCAGTATTTTTTCGCTGCCTGCTCGTTCTTGTTGTCGCCGTACTCGTAGTAGCGTGCGTTTTTCAAAACATCGGGCAGATACTGCTGTCTGACCCAGTGACCGGGATAGTCGTGGGGATATTTATAGCCCTGCTCGCGCTCAAAGCCCGTGCCGTCGGCATGGACATTCTGGAGCTCACGGGGGAACGGGCCTGTTTTTCCCGCTCTTACATCGGCTATTGCCGCGTCGATTGCCATTACTGCGGAATTTGATTTGGGCGAGGTCGCAAGGAGTATGCAGGCTTCGGCAAGGGGCAGTCTTGCCTCGGGCAGACCGAGCTGAAGCGCCGAATCAACGCAGGCCTTCACAATCGGAACTACCTGCGGATAGGCAAGGCCAATATCCTCGCTTGCCGAGCACAGAATTCTTCTGCACGCGCCGATAAGGTCGCCCGCTTCAAGAAGTCTTGCAAGATAGTGGAGCGCCGCATCGGGACCAGAGCCGCGCAGGGATTTCATA
>JAZLGD010000130.1:0-3995 GCA_045616105.1 Oscillospiraceae bacterium
AAGCGACACGCCCGACAGCGGACTTCTTGACGAAAACGGAGTCTATACCTCAAAGGACGATATTGCCCTTTATATCCACCAGTACGGACATCTTCCCTCCAATTTCATCACCAAGAAGGAAGCTCAGTCTCTGGGTTGGCAGGGCGGAAGCCTTGAGCCCTACGCTCCCGGCATGTGCATCGGCGGAAGCCACTTCGGCAATTACGAGGGCGCACTCCCCGAGGCCAAGGGCAGAAGCTACACCGAATGTGATATTGACACCCTCGGTGCGTCGGGTCGAGGCGCAAAGCGTATAGTTTTCTCCAACGACGGACTTATCTATTACACCGATGACCATTACGAAAGCTTCACACTTCTGTATGGGGAGGATTGAGAATGAAAACCATCATACTTAACGGGCTTGATATTATCAGCATGTCCGATATCCACAATATATTCTCCGAGGAGCTGGACTTCCCCGAATACTACGGAAGAAATCTCGACGCATTGTATGATTGCCTCAGCGAAGTTACCGAGGAAGTCGAAATCGTTATTGAAGAGCGCGAGGAGCTCAGCGAAAATCTCGGTATCAGCTTCGACCGTCTTTGCAATCTGCTTGTTGATATAAGCGAAGAATACGACAATATAAGCGTCAGCTTCTGAGAAAAAACGGCCTCTTTTCAGAGGCCGTTTTTCTCTACCACGGGTAGGTACAAATTCTCCTTGAAATATGGTATTGTCTAAACAGGAAAAGCTTTTCTCTTAACTTCAAGGAGGAATAACAATGAATCAGTATGTAACAGGAAGCATGATAAAGCTTTACCGCGAGGCGAAAAAGATAACTCAAGCAGAGCTTGCTCATACTTTAGGTGTAAGCGATAAAGCGGTGTCAAAGTGGGAAACAGGCAGAAGCTATCCCGACATAAGTCTTATTGAACCCTTAGCAAGGGCATTGGGTCTTTCCCCTATCGAGCTACTTTCGGGCGAGAGCGTCACAAACCACAACCGCGCGTTTGACATGAAGAAAACCAAGGTCTATGTCTGCCCCATCTGCGGCAATGTGGTATTTGCCGCGGGCGAAGCGGTCATAAGCTGCTGCGGCGTGAGTCTGCCGCCCCTTGATGCGGAAACACCGGGCGAGCATTGCCCCTATCCGCTTTCCGTTGAAACAGTCGAAGATGAATACTACGTCAGTATCGAGCACCCGATGGAAAAGGAGCACTATATAACATTTATGGCCGCAGTCGCGGGCGACAGAATTGAACTTGTAAAGCTCTACCCCGAAGGCCACGCTCACGCAAGATTCAAGATACGCCAAACGGAGTTTATCTATTACTATTGTAATAAACACGGTCTTTATATGAAAAAGCTATGATAACCCGAGTCTTTTTGTTTGCGTTGATTTCCCTCACTTTTCTTTGCATCTGCAAAGAAAAGTTCCTAAATAAACAGGTCAAGGGTCTACCCTTGAAACCTGCGTTGTGCAACTTCCGCACACGGTACCATTCATTTCCGCCCTCGCGTGCAAAGTATGCGTTCCGACTAATCCCGCGCACTGCTTCAGCAAGGTACACCTACCAGCTGCGGTGTATTATAGGGCTGCTGCGCAGTAGACGTAGAAAGTGTTTACGTCTTATAACTCCCTCCGCACTAATTTGTTGCTCTGCTGAGCCAACACCTCTGCCCGATTCGGGCAACACAGTCAAAGCTACCTCCATTGTGAGCCGATATAAAAAATAAAAATCCCGCACCGGAAGGTACGGGATTATTTATATCGGTATAATCTTATGCCATCTTGTTGAGCTTAGTTGCCATAGCAGACTTCTTGTGAGCGGCGTTATTCTTGTGAATAAGGCCCTTGCCTGCTGCTTTGTCAACTGCCTTGACAGCGACCTTGAAGCTTTCAGCTGCTGCGGTCTTGTCAGCACCTTCGACTGCTGCGTCGAACTTCTTCATGATGGTCTTAAGAGCGGTCTTGTCAGCGCGATTCTTTGCACGGAGCTCCTTGGACTTAGCGTCTCTCTTAGCTGCGGACTTAATGTTGGGCATCGTGGCACCTCCTCCTTTAACTTAGTAACAAAAACCCTAACAGGTTTTCCGGCGAAAACCGCCGGTATTCGCCGGCTATCAGACTGATCTGATGGTTACTGCCGTTTGGACTGAGAAAACTTAACGTAACGCGAAGCTAAAGCTCGCGGTAAATTATTGTACCATCACATATAGGAAAAATCAAGCTTTTTATTGAAAAACCAAAGATTTTTTTGCACTTTGTATTTATTGTGGGCGGATGTGAAATACTACCACTATATATAGTAATGTGAGGTAATTAAATGCAGAAGAAATACGCAAGAACCGACCTGGCCTCCGAGCTCCGCAGCCGTATAGACGAAACCGAGATAGACGGCGTAAGCTGCACTGAGACTCTGCGCGACGGCTTTAATGTAACAACAGTAGAGATAACTAACAATAATGGCGCTAATATATTATGTAAACCTATCGGAAAATATTTGACGCTTGAAATCGATTCATTTATAAATCGACGCGAAAATTCGTTTACAATAGCCGCAAATCTGATTTCTGAACTTCTCGGACAGTTCCCGATAATTAAAAGCTCAAATAGCTTTCTTATTGCCTGCATCGGTAATCCGTCTGTCACCCCCGACTCCATTGGCCCCGTAACCGCAGACAGCATTCTTGTAACCCGACATCTTAAACAGAGCATGCCTTCGGAGTTCGGCGCTTTCTCATCCGTATCGCTTATACGCACGGGAGTTTTGGGAACGAGCGGCGTTGAAAGCGCGGCGCAGATAAAAGCAATCGTGTCGGAGGTCAGACCCGACTGCGTTATTGCTATCGATGCCCTCGCCTCAGGCGACCTGCGCAGACTCTGCCGTAATATTCAGATTTGTGACTCAGGTATATCCCCCGGCTCAGGCGTGGCCAATGATCGTGCGGCGCTTAACAGGGACTTCCTCGGCGTCCCCGTAATCGCACTCGGCGTACCCACGGTGATAGATGCTTCAGCTTTCATCGATGACGAGGCAGCAAAGGGCCTTTTCGTCACACCGCGAAATATTGATGAGGAAGTTCGCTCAATCTCCAAGCTGACCGCTTATGGTATTAATTTGGCATTGCACAAGGGAATTACAATTTCAGATATTGAAATGCTGATTGAATGAATTGTTTCACGTGAAACATCGAAAACAGAAAAAATCCGAATTTGTTTCACGTGAAACATTGAAAAACGGTAAATATATGCTATAATGATAAAAAATACACGTAGAAAGGAGCAGGGTATGTCAAGAGTACTTGCAATTGCCAACCAGAAGGGCGGCGTCGGCAAAACGACAACCTGTGTAAACCTCTGCTGTGCTCTGAAGATGAAGGGCAAGCGTGTCCTGCTGGTCGATTGCGACCCTCAGGGCAACAGCACCTCGGGAATGGGCGTGGACAAGCACGAAACCCCCGGTGCGTACGAGCTCATCACAGGAAGCGCGGATATATTCGATTGCATCAAGCAGACCGAATACGGTGATGTAATCCCCGCAAACAAGGAGCTTGCGGGCGCATCAGTCGAAATAGTCGATAAAAACCGCCGCGAGTTCATCTTAAAGGACGCGCTCCAACTGGTTTACAATGACTACGACTACATATTCATCGACTGTCCGCCTTCACTCGAGCTTTTGACTCTCAACGCGCTCGTGGGCGCAGACAGCGTTCTCATCCCCATGCAGTGCGAATATTACGCGCTCGAGGGTATAACAGACCTTGTAACAACAATAAAAATGTGCAATAAGCGCTTAAATCCCAATTTGCGAATTCAGGGCATCGTGCTGACCATGTATGACAGCCGCACAAACCTGACTCAGCAGGTTGCATTTGAGCTGAGGGAATTCTTCAAAGGCGTTGTGTATGATACGGTAATACCCCGCAGCGTCCGTCTTTCCGAGGCACCGAGCCACGGCAAGCCGGGCGTAGCATACGACCGCATCAACAAGGGCAGCCGAGCATACATG
>JAZLGD010000131.1:0-3644 GCA_045616105.1 Oscillospiraceae bacterium
AGGGTTCAAATCCCTCCTTCTGCGCCAGAAAAACCTCACCGAAAGGTGAGGTTTTTTTCTTTGTCACAGAAGGAGCACATCCGTTCTCCTCCCGAGCAAATTTGAACATTCAAACAATCTATGATATAAATATTATGAGGCGATTGATTTGGATCTGATCTACAAAGACAATATAATAGTTGTTGGTATAAAGCCTGCCGGAGTTCTCTCTACAGATGAGCCCGGCGGTATGCCCTCTCTGGTGCGCGAGGCGCTTGGAGATGCGGATGCAAATGTCAGGACTGTACACCGCTTGGACCGTGTTGTAAGCGGTCTTATGGTGCTTGCCCGTACAGCAAGATGTGCATCAGACCTGTCCGGTCAGATACGCGATGGAGATTTTGACAAGACCTATCTTGCAGTTGTCCACGGCATCCCCGAGGAAAAGGAAGGCCGCATGACTGACCTTTTACTCCGTTCAAAGCCTGAGCGCAAAACCTATGTTGTTACCGAGAGCGGCAAGGATGTTCAGGAGGCCATACTTGATTATGAGGTACTGGGCATCAAAGACGGCTTTTCCCTTGTCAGAATCAAGCTCATAACGGGGCGCACACACCAGATTCGCTGTCAGTTTTCCTCACGCGGTTTGCCGCTTGTGGGCGACAGAAAATACAGTACACTCGAGGACGGCTGCGACATTGCGCTATGGTCTCACGAGCTGAGCTTTGTACATCCCAAAACCGGCGAAAAAATGATGTTTAAGGAAATGCCGCCGAAAATATTTCCTTGGACATTATTTGACTTATAAAAAAAGCCTGAGGTTTTAACCTCAGGCTTTAAATCTTTTATCAGACGAGGATGCCGCGCTTCTTTGCTTCGAAGGTGAGTTCGTCGCGGAAGTCGGGGTGTGCGATAGCGATGAGCTGCTTTGCACGGGATGCAAGGCTCTGGCCGCGCAGATGTGCAAGACCGTACTCGGTAACTATGTAGTCAACATCGTTCTTGCTTGTAGTTACGATTGCGCCCTCGGTAAGAGTGCTCTTGATCTTGCTGATGGTGCCGCCCTTTGCGGTGGAGGTGAAAGCGATAAAGCTCTTGCCGCCCTTGGACTGGCATGCGCCGCGAACATAGTCAATCTGGCCGCCGGAGCCGGACATGTGCTTGGTGCCGACAGACTCTGCGCAAGCCTGACCGAAGAGGTCAACCTCAAGTGCTGCGTTGATGGAAATGAAGTTATCGTTCTGGCAGATAACATTGGGGTCATTTACATATTCAACGGGCAGTATTTCAAATGCGGGGTTATCGTTAATAAAGTCATAAATCTTCTGAGAACCGAAAGCGAAAGTGGTAACGGTCTTATTGCGGTGAATCTGTTTCTTGGAGTTGTTGACAGCGCCGCATTCAAGAAGGTCTACCATGCTGCTGGTGAACATCTCGGTGTGGATACCCAAGTCGTGCTTGGTCTTAAGTGCCATACCGGTTGCATCGGGGATTGCGCCGATACCGAGCTGGATACATGCGCCGTCGCAAATCTGCTCTGCAATGATATTGCCGATGGTGATGCTTGTCTCGTCCAGAACGGGAGAAGGCAGAGTGGGCAAATCATGAGTGTTCTCGATGATTGCGTCAACCTGACTGACATGGAGCTGAAGTGCGGAAAGAGCGCGGGGCTGCTTTTCGTTAACCTCAACGAAAATGTGCTTTGCCTTATCAATCATTGCCTGAGAGTAAGAGCCGATGCAGCCGAGGCTGAAGTAGCCGTGGCTGTCCATGGGGGAAACCTGAATGCAGAATGCGTCATAGTCATAGTTTGTGCGCATATGACCGGGAATGTCGCGGTAGTATGAGGGGAAAAGGTCTGCAAAGCCGCCGTTGACTGCCTTGCGTGCACCGCCTGATGAGAACCAAGACATACCTGTCATCTTACCGAGCAGGCTGTTGTCCGCATAAAAGTCCATGGGGATGGCATCAAGCATGGTGTGAACCTTGACATCCTTAATGTCGCTGTTGCGTACCTTATCTGCAAATGCGCCGAGAATTGCGTCAGGCTGGCCGGGAGCAGCGTCAGTACCGATTACCCAACCGGACTGGAGGCACTCTGCAAGCTTCTCTGCAGTTGTGAGCTTTTCAGCATAAATTGCTTTATAATCCATTTGTTTGCACTCCTGTAAAATTTTTTATTCAAAACAGATATATTATATATTAGCAGGGCATTGAATTCAAGAGTTAACTTTACTTAGTTTTCAATTAATGCTATAATTAGCGAAGATTGGAGGCTTGGCTATGAAATTCACTAAAATGCACGGAGCCGGAAACGACTTTGTAATTGTTAATATGTTGGAAGAGAGCATACGCGAGGAGGATATACCCGCTCTTGCGGTAAAGCTCTGCGAAAGACGCACAAGCATAGGCGCCGATGGTCTTATGTTAACCACTTCTCCCCTGTCCGACGGCGACTTCAGACTTCTGTTTTATAACTCCGACGGTAGCATGGGCGAAATGTGCGGCAACGGAGCAAGATGTATTGCCCGCTACGGATATGAGCATGGACTTGCCGGCGAAATTCAGCGCATTGAAACTACAGCGGGTCTTGTCATCGGTCAGCGAATTTCAGAAACCATGTACCGCGTAAGACTCAACGACCCGACGGTTGTTAATTTGCACCGCGAAATCAAAATCGACGGTGTTAGCTATGACTGCTCTTATGTGGAGCTTGGAAATCCGGGCATTCCCCACGCAGTTGTTCAGATCGATAACTGGCCTGAGATGGACGAAAACGAGCTCAGAGAGCTGGGCAGAAAGCTCAGACATGCTGCGGAATTCCCAAAGGGGGCAAATGTCAATTTCGTCAAGCTCGAAGGCGAAAACAGCATAAAGGCTATAACCTTTGAGCGCGGTGTTGAGGACTTCACCCTCGCCTGCGGCACGGGAAGCGGCTCGATTGCTGCTGTCATGACTGCAAAGGGTCTTGTATCGGGTAAGGATGTAAAAGTATCCATGCCGGGCGGCGATCTCTTCCTGAGTCTTGAAAATGACGATTGTCTGCACGACATATATCTCACAGGTCCCACCTGCGTGGTCTGTGAAGGCGAAACAAAAGAAATATGAACTAAAAAACTCCCCGTCCAAAAGGACGGGGAGTTTTTTATGTATCATACATAGTAGTTATGCTCTACCTTGTTGTCGTACCACCACTGGAGGATGGGATCAACGCAGTATGCCATGAATTTCTCATCAAGATTGAAGAAATATATGGTGAAAAGCACTGTGAACAGGCCGCCTGCGCCGCCGAGTGCGTAAAGAGGTATCTTAGCAAATTTTTTCATTGATATTTCTCCTTTCTTACCATGCTTTCTCATCGGGCAGGAACTCGAGAGTGGGATCCAGCGGCTCTTCACGAAGAACGGTGCGCATATAGGTGCTGAATTCATCACGGATCTGCTGACGGGTGAATACGCGGGGATCGCAGAGGTCGTGGTTGACCCATACGATGTGGATGCCGCGCTCGCGTGCCTGATCCTCAAACTGGCCGTGCAGACCGGTGAGTGCCTTGCAGGACATATGCTCCCACATCATGACCATATCGGCATTCATTTTCTCACAGAACTCCCAGAGCTCGTCCACAAGAACAGCATAACCGCCGTGGGTGCGGTTGCGCATGATCA
>JAZLGD010000132.1:0-15451 GCA_045616105.1 Oscillospiraceae bacterium
CATAAACTCTCGAGTTGAAAATCTTCATGAAGTCGCAATCCTTGAAGACTTCCTGCTTTACTTTATCTGCAGCGTCGGCAGCACCTGTAACGCCGCCTATCAAGTCTCCAACACTGCCAATAACTTCAGCGCCGGCTGTAATGCCATCTGTAATATAGTTGCGAGAATCCGAAGCGGATTCAGCGCTGGCTGCAATGGTCATTCCGGGCAAAAGCGAAACAAACATACACAGCAATAAACATACGGAAATTGCTTTTTTCTTCATTCTTTACCAAACTCCTTAATCAAAATATTATAAAGTTAAATTAATTTTTAAAATTATTCTAACACAAAACATTTGGGTTATAAAGTGTTCATTTATATTTTTTTAATTTTCGTTGATTTATGACAGTTTATCCGCTGTTTTTAAACAACACTCTCTCAGGATTTGCGCAGTTTCGGGCAGTTTTTCGTAAATATGTCAAAATCTTCCGTTCGCGATCCTTCTTTTTTATATAGACGTAATTGAAGGTATAATATTACTGTTTTCGGTGAATTATCCATTTTTTCAACACATTTTTTAAATTAGTTTTCTAAAGCAACAAAAAGCACCCGAGAGCATTGCTCTTGGGTGCTTTTTAATTATTTACAGCTCCGCTATATTCTCAACACATATCCTGCGCTCGCCGTTTTCGATTTCCTTAATCATTCGTGTAAGCTTATCGTTTACGGGAGTGGGCACATTATATTCCTTGCCCTTTGCGGAAATATAACCGTTCATAATGTCAATCTCGGTCTTATTCCCCTTTTCAAGTGACTGCAATGTTGATGGTTTTACATTTTTATATTTCAGCTTACCGACAAGATAAACAATGGCCTCACAGACCGCATTAAACGCCTTATTGTCCATAAGCATGAAAAGATTATAGTTCAGCAGCTTGCCGTACTTGGGTACATCGAGGTTCATCGCTTTTGCAAGGCTCATTGCCTCGCGGACAATATCGAGGAAGGTTTCGCGGGCTTTCTTCTCGTCCAGGGTCTGGCCGAGGGTCTTGCCCGAAATGCCTGCAAGAGAGTTTATGCAGGAGTTAATGATAACCTTGGAGTAAAGCCGTGAAATGATATCCTCGGAAACCTGAGTGGGCAGTGCTGCGGAAAGCATGGCCGCAAGCTCATCCAGCTTCTTCGGATGGTATCCGCCCGGCATACCGACATAGAACTCGCCCTTACTTGTTACGCATACGTGGTTGGGTTCAAGCAAGGTTGCGCCGAAGCCTATCATGCAGCTTACCGTGCGTTTTTCTCCGACGACCTCAGCCAGCATATTAGTGCATATGCCGTTCTGCAGGGAGACAACGAGGGAATCCTCTTTCAGATGGGGCAGCATCTTTCTTGCCACATCGGGCATCTGCTGATATTTGGTTGCAATAAAGCAGACGTCGTATTCGCCCTCAAGAGAATCAACATCGGGATAGGCATTCATCTTCGTGGTAAAGCTGCCCAGCGCGCCTTCAAGGATGAAGCCCCGCTCGCGGATCTCCTTCGCCTTTTTCTCGCCGTGGGCAACGACATCTATATCGTAGCCGTGCTCCTTTATCATAACGGCAACCGTTCCGCCGATACTTCCCGTTCCGATGAGCGCCGTCCTCATTGCGTTAACCTCCGTATTTTTCGAATTCGTAAGCTATCGTATCCGTGCTGTGGGCATCGCTGGACAGAATAAATCTGCCGCCGTTTTCGATTATATACTCTTTGATTGCATTTGATGGATAGGGCTCGGTGCGATAGCCGCGGGAGATTGCGCCCGTGTTGATTTCAAACACCTTTCCCGATTTCAGAAGCTCATCCGCCGCGGCTTGCCACGCGGCGATGTATCGTGGGTCATTCTCGTCAAAGAGAGCTCCGCCCTCATTGAACTTTGTTATCAGGTCAAAGTGGCCGATAATGTCGCAGTTTGTTTTCTTTGCGACCTCGGCAACGCTTTTATAATAGCGCTCGGCAACTGCATAGTAATCGCCGCCGTAGTATTCATCGCAGACATACTGCAATATCTCCACCATTTCATCAATGGGGGCATATTCGCCCTCTGCCATGATATAGTGGACAGAGCCGATTACATAGTCAAAGCCATCGGTTTCCGTGTCGGAAAACACGTCCTGCTCAACTCCGCAGAGCACTTCGATTTTGTCCGCGTACTTCTCCTTGAGTGCGTTAATCTCCGCCTGAAACTTGCCGTACTCCTCATGGGGTATGCAGTAGCTTTCATCAAAATCGGTGTAGCCGTGGGTGCATATGCCGATACGGTCAAGCCCCTTTTCAATGGCGGACAGCACCATTTCCTCGGGGCTGTTTTTTCCGTCGCAGTAAGTTGTATGTGTGTGCAAATCCTGTAGCATCAGGTCATTTTCTCCTGTTTTACTTTGTGGTCTATAACATGGCGGGATGCAAGCTCTTTTCGGATATCCTCGAGAGATATTCCCATTTCGAGCATGAGCACCATGACATGGTATGTGAGGTCGGCAATCTCGTAAACGGTCTCTCGCTTATCGTCGGCCTTACCTGCGATAATTACCTCAGTGCATTCCTCGCCGACTTTCTTGAGAATCTTGTCTATGCCTTTTTCAAAGAGGTAGCTTGTGTAAGAGCCCTCTTTCTTTTCTTCCTTGCGGCCCTTGAGCTCATCCATGAGCATATCGAGGGAAAATTCGTTTCTCTCCTCGCTCTGCCATACAGGATTTTCAAAGCAGGAGAAGGTGCCCATGTGACATGCGGGGCCATCGGGCTCAACCATGACAACGAGTGCGTCCTTGTCGCAGTCGGCGGTAATGGAAACTATGTGCTGATAGTTTCCGCTTGTTTCGCCCTTGAGCCACAGCTCCTGTCTTGAACGGCTCCAGAAGCAGGTCAGGCCCTTTTCCATGGATATCTGCAGGCTTTCCGCGTTCATGTATGCAAGAGTCAGAACGCGCTTTGTGGCATCGTCCACGACTATTGCGGGGATAAGGCCCTTTTCGTCAAATTTAAGTTCTTCTATGTTTATCATAACACACCTCACAAACGAACAGCAATATCATTCTTATTAAGAAGCTTTTTAAGCTCAGGGATTTCCACCTCACCGAAGTGGAAGATCGAAGCAGCAAGACCTGCGTCAACCTTGGGCAGAGTCTTGAACAGAGTTATGAAGTCCTCTGCCTTGCCTGCGCCGCCCGATGCGATTACGGGAACGGAAACAGCATTGCAGACCTTATCCAGCATTTCAAGGTCAAAGCCGCCCTTTACGCCATCGGTGTCGATGGAGTTTACAACGACCTCACCCGCGCCGTTATCAACGCAGCGCTTTATCCATTCGATTGCTTCCATACCGGTGTTCTCTCTGCCGCCCTTGGAAAAGACTCGGAACACACCGTCAACACGCTTGACATCAGCCGACAGCACAACGCACTGGTCACCGTAAAGCTTTGCCGCCTCGTAAACAAGCTCGGGATTTCTGATAGCACCGGAGTTTACGCTGACCTTATCCGCGCCGCATTTTAAAACGCGGTCGAAATCTGCAACGGAGCTTATGCCGCCGCCAACGGTCAGCGGAATGAAGATTGTGCTTGCCACTTCGCAGAGTATATCGGTAAACAGGCTTCTTCCCTCTGCGGATGCGGTTATATCATAAAACACCAGCTCATCCGCGCCGTTATCGCTGTAATACTTAGCCAGCTCAACGGGAGAGGAAACATCGTTCAGTCCCTCGAAGTTTATGCCCTTGACAACCCTGCCGTTTTTAACGTCAAGACAGGGGATAATTCTTTTTGTAATCATAATGCCGCCTCTATTGCTTCCTTTAGTGAAATAGCTTTGGTGTAATAAGCCTTGCCGATAATTGCGCCGTGGATATTAAGCGCGCGAAGAGCCTTAACATCGTCCATAGCGGAAACACCACCCGAGGCGATGATGTCCATGCTCAGTTCTTCGGAGAGCTTTTTATAAAGCCCGTGGTTTGCACCCTTCATCGCTCCATCGCGTGAGATATCGGTGCAGATAAGAGTTTTTATGCCCATGGCCTGCATCTTCTTACAGAAGTCAAAGGCATTGAGCTCTGTTTTTTCCGTCCAGCCCTTGACCGCAACGAAGCCGTCGCGGATATCAACACCGACGGCGATTTTCTCTCCGTATTTTGCCGCCGCCTCTGCCGCAAAATCCGGGTCAGCCACGGCGGCTGTGCCGAGGATGACACGGTCAAGGCCCGCGTCAATGTATCGGGATACCACTTCCATATTTCGCACGCCGCCGCCTATCTCGCAGAACAGCCCCGTCTTTTCCTTGATTGCAAGCACGGTTTCGAGATTGGGAGTCGTACCGTTTTTTGCGCCCTCAAGGTCAACAAGATGCACTCTTTCCGCGCCCTGTGCTTTAAAATCCTCGGCAACGGAAACGGGATTTTCGCTGTAAACGGTCATCTGGGCGTAGTCGCCTTTAAAAAGGCGAACCGCCTTGCCGTCATACAAATCAACAGCAGGATAGATTATCATTTCTCCACCTGACTTTCACAGAATGCGCGGAGAATGTTGAGTCCGACATTGCCGCTCTTTTCGGGGTGGAACTGACAGCCGTATACATTGCCGTTGCGAACTGCCGCAGTAAGCTCCGCGCCGTACTCCGCAGTTGCGGTTACATAGTCATCGCACTTTGCCGCATAGTAGGAATGGACAAAGTAAACGCAGTCGCCGTCATTTATGTACTTAAAAAGCGGGCTCTCGCCCTTGAATTTCAGTGCGTTCCAGCCGATGTGGGGAATTTTCAGATCTGCGGGTATAACATCGCCAATGGGTACAACCTCGCCGGGGATAAGTCCGAGGCCTTCATGCTCGCCGTATTCAAGGCTCTTTTCAAAAAGCATCTGCATACCGAGGCAGATACCCATGAGGGGTTTTCCCTTTTTGACCTCGTCCTTGACAACATCGGCAAGACCCGAAGCAAGCAGCTTATTCATGGCATCCTCAAACGCTCCGACACCGGGGAGAATAATCTTCTCCGCACTTCTTATCTGCGCTTCGTCTTTCGTTACTATGGCTTCCGCGCCGATTGCGGCGAGGGAGCTTTTAAGGGAAAACAGATTTCCCACTCCGTAGTCAACTATTGCTATCATTTATAACACTCCTTTTGTGGAAGGAATCTCATTCTTTGCGGCCTCATCTATGCTGACCGCCTGACGCACGCTTCGACCCACACCCTTGAATATGGCTTCAATAATGTGGTGGGTATTTGTACCCTCCAGCTCCTTTATGTGCAGGGTGCATTCCGCGTTGCGGCAGAATGCCCACCAGAATTCTTCGACGAGCTCGGTATCAAATTCGCCCACTCGCTGAGTCGGCATCTGAGCGTTGAACTTGAGGAAACAGCGACCCGAAAAGTCGAGGGCGAAAAGCACAAGTGCCTCGTCCATGGGAAGCAGCATAAAGCCGTAGCGGCATATACCCTTTTTATCGCCCAGCGCCTCTTTGAAAGCAAGGCCGAGGCATATTCCGATATCCTCGGCGGAGTGGTGGAAATCAACATCCGTATCGCCCTTGCATTTTAGCTTGAGGTCAAATCTGCCGTGCTTTGCAAAAAGGGTCAGCATATGGTCGAAAAACCCGCAGCCGCTGTCGATTTCGGATGCGCCCGTGCTATTCAGCTTAAGCTCGAGGACTATATCTGTTTCTGCTGTTTTTCTTTCTATTTTCGCTGTCTTCATAGTATTTCCTCCAGGGCGCCGATAAGCGCCTGCATCTGTTCTTTTGTGCCTATGGTGATGCGGTTATATTCGCATATTCTCGGCTTGTCAAAATGACGGATTAAAATACCCTTTTCCTTGAGCGTTTCATAGAGCATTTTGCCGCTTGCCTTCGGATGCTTTGCAAAGATGAAGTTCGCCTTTGACTCAAGGCACTCAAAGCCAAGTCTTTCAAGTTCGTTTTTGGTGAACTCTCGATTTTCCTCAATAATCCTGCAGTTGCATCTGGTATATTCTTCATCCTCCAGCACACCCACGCCCGCCGCCATAGTCATGCGGTTTACGTTATAGGGGTTGGTGGAATATTTTATGGTATTAAGATCCTGAATAAGCGCCTGACACGCAACGCCGAAGCCCAATCGCGCACCTGCCATTGAACGGGACTTGGAAAAGGTCTGCGTAACAAGCAGATTGTCGTATTTGCTGATAAGACTTATGCAGCTTTCCGCGCCGAAGTCTACATACGCTTCATCAACAACAACTATGTTGTCGGGATTTGACTTCAGTATCTCTTCAATCTCTGCAAGGCTCAGTGCAATGCCCGTTGGTGCATTGGGGTTTGCGATGAATACGGTCTTAGCTATTCCGCAGTAATCGGATACATTTATCGTGAAGTCATCCTTTAGGGAGATTTCCACATAGGGAATCCGGTTGAGCTCCGCAAAGACGGGGTAAAAGCCGTAGGTAATATCGGGAAATGCCGCATGCGTTTTATCGTCGCAGAATGCCATGAAAGCAAAGTTCAATATCTCGTCAGAGCCATTTGTCAGAAGCAGTTCACTTGCTTTTACGCCGAGGCTTTCAGCCAGTTTTTCCGTCAGTGCTCTGCACTCGGGGTCGGAGTACAGCTGGAGTCTTTCCGCTTCCCTGTTTGCGCACTCAACTGCTTTCTTTGAGGGTGGAAACGGAGATTCGTTTGTATTCAGTTTTATGAATTTCCTGTTCTGCGGCTGTTCGCCCGGAGTATAGGGCGTCAGCGCAGAAAACTTTTCGCTTAAAAATCGGCTCATTTTTCGTCCTCAAATCTGACAAGGCAGCTTCTTGCGTGACCTTTCAGTTCCTCCTGCTCTGCAAACAGAGCAATATCATCTGCAACACGTCTGAACGCATCGCGGGTATAGTAGGTGTACTGACTCTTCTTTACGAAATCATCAACGGACAGAGGGCTTGCAAACTTCGCCGTGCCGCCTGTGGGCAGGGTGTGGTTTGTGCCGCCGTAGTAGTCGCCGAGAGGCTCGGGACAATACCTGCCGAGGAAGATTGAGCCGGCATTTTTCACCTTGTCGAGATAGTCAAAGGGATTGTCGAGGCAAAGCTCAAGATGCTCGGGGGCAATCTCGTTTGCAATCATTACCGCAGCATCAATGCTGTCGGTGATGATGATTTTTCCGTTACGTTCAATCGAAGCGCTTGCGATTTCTTTTCTGGGAAGCTCGTTAAGCTGTTTAACAAGCTCGAGCTGAACCGCCTTTGCAAGCTCCTCGGAATCGGTGATGAGCACCGCAGTTGACATTTTGTCGTGCTCTGCCTGAGCAAGCATATCCGCCGCCGCAAACCGGGGATTGGTCTTTCCGTCAGCGACCATAAGAACCTCACTGGGGCCTGCAATGACATCAATGGAAACTACGCCGTTAACCTGCTTTTTCGCCTCGGTAACATAGGCGTTGCCGGGACCTACAATCTTCTCGACCTTGGGAATGCTCTCCGTGCCGTATGCAAGAGCCGCAATCGCCTGAGCGCCGCCAACCTTGAAGATTTTATCAACACCTGCGACATATGCTGCCGCGAGAATTGCGGAGTTTACCTTACCGCTTTTCTCGGGAGGCGTTACCATGACAAGCTCGGAGCAGCCTGCAATCTTTGCGGGGATTGCGTCCATGAGAACGGTTGAGGGGTAAGGTGCCGTACCGCCGGGGACATAGAGTCCCGCCTTTTCGATAGGTGTAATCTTTTGCCCGATTACTATGCCGTCCTCATCGTTTATGATGAAGCTGTTGCGCACCTGCTTAGAGTGGAATTTGCGGATGTTCGCCGCCGCCTTTTTGAGTATCTCAACAAACTCGGGACTTACATCGCTGAGGGCAAATTCGATTTCTTCTTTGCTTACCTGCAAAGCGTCGATCTTTGCACCGTCAAACTTTTCGTTGTAGGCATAAAGTGCCTTATCGCCGTCGCGGCGAACGGTTTCGATTATCTCCGCAACGACATCCTCAACACCATACTGGGGCGTGAAGCGCGTAAATATATCCTTATCGGTATCAACACCGTATTTAAGTATCTTTATCATGTTTAAGCCTCCGTCTGAGCCGCCATGCTCTTTACAATGTTCTCAATAAGCTCGCCGTTAAACTTGGAGCTGGACTTGTTTGCAATCAGCCTTGCGCTTATGGGAACAACATTTTCCTTTACCTCAAGATCGTTTTCCTTCAGCGTTGTTCCCGTTTCGACTATATCCACTATTACATCGGAAAGTCCGAGAATGGGAGCAATCTCAATTGAGCCGTTAAGATGGATAATATCAATATCGCGACCCTGCGCCGAATAGTAGTTTCGCGCTATATTTGCAAACTTTGTCGCAACTCGAAGCGTTTTCTGTGTATCATCCTCAAAGTCCTTTGGTGCGGCAACCGCCATGCGGCATTTGCCGATGTTAAGGTCAAGCAGCTCGTAGACATCGGGCTCATACTCAAGAAGAATGTCCTTGCCCGCAACACCTATATCCGCTGCGCCGCGCTCAACATATATTGCAACATCGGAGGGCTTTACCCAGAAATAACGGACGCCAACCTCTTCGTTCTCAAATATGAGCTTGCGGTTTGTTTCCTTGATTGACGGGCACGGGAAGCCTGCTTTTTCAAACATGGCATAGACCTTTTCGCCGAGTCTGCCCTTGGGAAGAGCAATATTGATGGTTTTCCCGGGCTCGGCTTTCTCCTCGTTTTCGTCCATGCGCTCCAGCATATCGAGGTAGACCGCAAAACCGATAGCGGAAGATGCTCTGCCCATTTTCTCCATGAGCTTATCGTACTGTCCGCCCGAGAGTATGCTCGACGGAATATCGTTTACAAAGCCCTTGAACACAATTCCGCTGTAATAATTCATGTCATTTACAACGGAGAAATCTATGCTTATCATATCGCCGCAGGAGCTGTTTTCAAGCGCGGCACTCAAACATTCAAGCTCGCTGAGGGATGCGTCGGAAACCATGCCGCAGAGCTCTTTTTTAATCTCCGGCAAGACATCTGCAGATCTGCCGCGGGTAAGCGTCAGCTTCCTAAGAAGTTCAATGAACTCATCGCTCACACCGTCTGCTTTGCAAACGGCTGCAAGCTCATGCACATTCTTTTCGCCAATACATCTCAGTACCTTACTGCGGCAGTCATATGATGCGCCGCTCTTATCGAGAAGCTCGGAAATGATACCCATGTGGGATATATCCAGCACCGAGTTTGGCGAAATGCTCTTCAGGCTCATCGCCGCAAGAGTCAGAACCTCGGACACGCAGTCGGCATTAATATCGCCGATGCACTCCAGACCCACCTGCATAATCTCCTGAAATGCGTGGGTGCGGTTTGAAACACGGTAGACATTTTCGTTATAATATAGCTTCTGAACTCCCGTACTGTCCTTTGTGTTCTTGATAATAGAAAGGGTAACGTCCGGTTTCAGAGCCATCAGCTTTCCGTTTGTATCGGTAAAGGTAATAACGCTGTCAGATATTAAAAAGTCCTTGTTCTTAACGTAAAGGTCATACTCCTCAAATTTGCGCATCTTGAACTGCGAATATCCGAACTCGCGGTAAAGTGCGCGCAGGGAAAACAGGGCCTTTTCGTCGTTTCTTATAATTAAATCACCGAAATTCATTTTTCGTCTCCCAATTTAGAAATTATGCTGTCATAGCCGCCTGTGCCGTAGTTAAGGCACCTGTTGACACGGCCTATCGTAGCCGAGCTCACGCCCACCTCAGCTGTTATCTCAGAATAGCTTTTGCCCTCTTTCAACATTAGTGCGGTCTCAAAGCGCTGAGACATATCCTGAATTTCCTTAACCGTGCAGAGATCTTCGAAAAATGCGAAGCACTCTTCAGGGGATTCAATCTTCGTGATGGCTTCAAAAAGCCTCTCTATCTGTACAGTATGCAGTTTGGTCATAGTTATCACCTCGTCAGTCTGATATCATGGTATCACGCTACTACGTTAAAGTCAATGCCGTTTGTTAAAAAACATCAATATAAACATTAAAGCCTTCGCCTGAGGCGGAGGCTTTGGTTATTTTTAAATCCTATGCGATTCTCTTCCCGTATTGCAGGCAGCGAAAGCTGAAAAAGAAGCAGAATAATAAATCGTCCCGCCTGTCTAACAAGCGGGACTGTTTATTATAGTCTGTTGTCGCGGGGCAGATTGTCATACCATTTTGTCATGGGCTTTTCAATCGCTTTCACGAGCTTGGTGTCCAGATTGCACCAATATATTACCTGAGTTGCAAGAAATGCCGAGCCCAGCGCTATTGCGGCTTTTTTAAGTATCTTCATCATCAGCCCTCCTTTACCAGCATTCATCGTCATCGAATTCGATGAGGGTAGGGTCAACGGGCTCCGCATTCAGAACGGTCGACATGAAGGTGTTCACATCACCGCGCATATCGCGGCGGGAAATGGAGGTAGGCTCCATAAGGTCCTGACGGACCCTGCAAAGCTTTACCTTGCGCTTTATTGCACTTTCCTCAAACAGGCCGTTGATTGCTCCTACACCCTTGCAGGAAATCTGGTCAAAGAGGATAACAAAATCGCAGTTAAACTCATCGAAGCGGCGCCACATATCGTCTATCATGACCTCATAGCCGCCCTTTGTGTGAGCGCGCATGGTTGATGTCTGAATCATATTTGCAAGACCCATGAGCATGCTGTCGCGGGAGGAGGTATCGATAAGCTCGGTGCCGTGAACGTCAATCATCTCTATGACGCTTTCAATGCCCCATGCGTTGAGTATCCAGTTATTGAAGTTTGCATAGTTGTTTGCAGGTGTGTTCCAGATAATGGCGCGGTAGCGGATATCCTTCTTGCACTTGCCCGATGCAACTTCCCTTGCGAGAATCTTATTCACCTTTCTGTCGTTTGCAAGTGCGGCAGGGCTTCCCGCAACAACCTGGTGCTCGAAAATTCTGTACATCCATGCGGATGCGCCGGTATGGGGCGGGAACTTGGTGCGGTTAAACTCCCACTTTTCGAACTTGCATTTCTGCTCTTCGTTCCAGTTCTCGCATGCTTCCTTCATCTTATCCCAATCGTACTTCATGCCAAGTCGATTCTCGAGAAATTCAATGGTCGAGAGCATTTCCTCAATGGCATAATCCTGAACCTCGTCCTGAAGCCAGCGAAGAGGAACATTCAGAGGATGGGTAGGCAGTCCGTGACGGCGGTCCTGCACCGCGGTGGTCATGATGCTGCCGTCGCAGGGCATATTGCACGAAATAAAGCAGTTGCCGATTTTGGGGTAGTCGTTCTCAATTGCAACGCCCGCCTCAAAGGAAGGCAGAGGGCATACATCGGCGGGAAGTCCGTGAAGCTCGGACTCGCTTATATAGTGGGTTGTGCTGTGCTGATTAATAAGCGAGGGCAGATAGACGGGAATCATCTGATAAAGGATGGTCTTCGCCTCAGGGAAGCCCGAGGTGAGCAGCGCGGGAACAAGCTCATCGACGCAGATAATTTTCTTATTGAGCTCTTCTGCCTTTTTACTGCCCGGGTGCAGCTGCAAATCGGCGGAAAGAATCGTGTCGAGATACTCTATAACGGAATCGGTAAGAACTAAGAAGTTGTTTCTGCCGCCGCGCAGTGCCGCGCCGCGGAAGCCCTCGCAGCATCTGTCAAAGAAAGAGGGAACTGTGAGATAATTGAACATCCAGCGATATCTGAATATTGCTCTGACATTCTGCACGGGATTTCCGACAACCCACTTTATGAGCTTATACCAGAGCTTGCACCACATGGCATAGTCATAGGCGGAATCCTTAATTCCGCGCCATTCGCGGAATTTGTATATGCCTGTCTTGGGCTGCATATTGTTTCCCATGTTTTTCATCACTTCTTACCTCCTTCCTGAATTTTCTTAATCTCAAGGCTTTCAACGAAGGCCTGAACTCGGGTGCCTAACTGACCCGAGCCGCGGACAACATATTCGCGGTCAACGCCGATTGTCGGAACGCCGTATTCATCCTGCATGATCTGGGTGTTCAGCATACGCTCATATCCCCAGAAATCGCAGAACTTGGCCTGCTCATAGATAATGCCGTCGGCTTTGTATTCTTCGGCAAGCCACTTTGCGTAGTCCCTGCGCTGTTTAATCTTGTCATTGGACATAAAGCGGGGGCACTGGTTTGTTTCAATGTAGTTACGGCATACCTGAGTAAGTGCGTCCTCTTCGTCATTGAGCTCTATCCTCTGACGGCCGGGGAACGCGCCGAAGCAATATCTGTCCGCTACAACATAGCAGCGGTTATTCTCGAGGATTTCAGAAAACGCGTAGTCATCGAGCTCGCTGCCTATGACAACAACTCTTGCTCTCCACTTGTTCGTGTGGTCGGCCTTGCGTTTTTTAAGCTCTGCAAGCGTTTCGCGGAGGTAAGGCAGGATGAGATATGTAGGACAGGTATAGCTTGCAATGGAGAGAATATGGAATTCTCTCGGAGTTATGACGGGATTATCCGCCTTGCGAAGCTCGCACAACTCACTGAAAATCTCGCACAGCTCGTTATGCTCTTTGACTGCCGCGCGAATCGACTCCTCGGAAAAATCAACGCCGTATTCTTCTTCAAGGGGCTTGAGGAAACGCAGTTTTATCTGCTCTGTGTAGAGCTTCAGTCCGTGAGGTGAAATCTTCAGGGGTGCATCTATAATGCCGTAGCCGAATTTCCCCTCATTGACAAGCTGAAGCTCGTGGAGATTCTCAACAACGCGCACCATCTGCTGGCAGGTATCGGAGGAAGCGTAGAAATCGAGGAAATTATAGCCTCCCTCAAAGGCTCTCTCAAAGAGAGCGCGTACATAACCGCAGATGAAGCTTGTCATATAATACTGGCTGATGTCAAGGGAGCCGGTATTGGGTGCGCTGAGCCTTACGCTGAAAGCCTTGCCGCAGTTAAGAAGCACTTCAGGCACATAGTAACACGAATAGCCGACCGCGACCTTGCCCTCGTCCTTGGCCTTCATAACAAGCTCATTATTGGCCTGATCGAGAAGCTTTTCAAAATAGCGAATATACTTCAGGTCCTTCATTGAATCCCACCGTTCTTAAAAATTTTGTTACTGTCCTTACAATATCATAATAATGTAAGCATGACAAGGATGTATATGTCAAATTATCATATATTAATCCCCGAATATCAGGGATTCTGTACATTTTCTTTATATGCCGAAAGTGGCGTTAAAATCGTCATATTCTGACTTAACCACAAAAAAATAAGAGCTCTGATGAGCTCTTATTTTTATTTATATACTTTCGCTTTTGCGTTGAACACATCTGTGTTCAAAAGATTTTCCGTCTTAGCTATTGCAAGCGAAACGGCCACATCGCCCATGGTGTTGGACATTCCTGTAAGCATTTCGATTGCGGCATTAACACCGAACAGAACGCTGACTGCTGTCAGGGAAACTCCCATCTGGTTAAGTATAACCGTCAGGCAGACAATGGCAGTTCCCGGTGCAATAGGGGCGCCGATAGAGAGGATGAAAATAGTGAATATCAGCGGCAAAATCTCGGAGCTTGCAAATTCCACACCATAGAGGCGGGCGATAAACAGGCTGGCAATTGAAAGATACACGCAGTTGCCGTCCATGTTGAAGCTTGCACCGAAAGGAATTGAGAATGAATACACCTTGGGAGAAATTCCGAGAGAATTCTTGCAGCAGCGCATGGTCTTTGGCAATGCCGAAAGTCCCGAGCCGAGAATAAAGGTTTCTTTCATTGTCGGGGCGTATTTTTTAATAAACGCAATAGGCGATACCCTTGCCACAACGAGCACCAGCAGGCAATAAAGGAACATCATCGCAGCTACTCCCAGAATGAGCACGCCCACCATCTCAACAACCGACAGCAGTATTCCGTTGCCGATATCGATCATAAGAGAAACCGTTGACGAAAACACCACTATGGGGATAATGTTCATCAGAATCGAAACGACCTTGGTAAACATGGTATTGAGTGCTTCAACCATGTTTCGGAGAGTTGCGGAATAATCTCCGATGCGCCCCAGAGCAATACCGCAGACAAGGGCAAGGAAAAGAAGCTGCATGGTATCAACATTGCGAAACGGATCGATTATATTAGACGGCACTATATTTACAAGCGTCGCTATGAAATCCATGTTTTTTCCGGTCACGCCCGCTGCATTTTCGGGTGCGATTGAAGCAAGCTGACCCAATATGCCGGGCTTGAAGACCTGAAACAGTTCAATTCCGACAATGACTGCGATGATTGATGTAGCCGCACATCCGACAAAGGTCTTTATGCTTACGCGGCCGGGGTCGGAAAATGACGAATACCGCGAAACATTGCTCGTAATCGAGAAGAACACGGCGGGAGCGGCAACCAGCATCAGGAGATTTAAGAAAATCTGCTCGATGGGCTTAAGAAGATATGTGTTCAGATCTGCCTTTGCTCCGTCGGGAAGCACAGCCTGCAAAACGAAGCCTATTATAACCGCTGACAGAAGCGCCGCAAGGGTCTTTACTGCAAAAACCTTCTCGGGCATTCCCGCGGTAACCTTTATGAAATTATACTTTCCCTTGCGGGCATATCTTATCTTATCCTCGTAGGCTTTAAGCAGTATGCCGCGTATGGCCGATTCGTTTCCGCGGCCCACATTATCGCTGTCAATATCGAAATCTGCGGTCATTGAGCCGGCCAGTTCGGTTCCGGGAGCAGACAGCGTTACGGTCGCAAGTCCCCCGCTCTTCTTGACATGGATATGTATTGTTCCGCCCGCGGGCGCATTATCAATCAACCGAACCATTGATTCCTCCGAGAGCAGCATTGCCTCGCGGATATACTTCGGCTTGAACTTATAATTTCCCAGCGATTCCTCGATAAAATCAAGGCCCTCGCCGAGCCCGCTCAAATCGGCGGATATAACTTTCTTTACCATTACTCAATAGTCAGGATATCGGAAAATCCCGTTATTTCAAAGACCTCCATAATATCCGCATTGACATGTGCAATCTTCATGCTGCCCTGCTTGTTCATGGTTTTCTGGGCGGCAAGCAGAACGCGCAGACCTGCTGAGGATATATAGTCTAACTTTTCAAAATCCAGATTCAGCTCAGAAATACCTTCAAGCTTAAGCTCAGCCTCCAGCCGGGGAGCAGTGGTCGTATCGAGTCTGCCCGACAGGGCAATGTTCATTGCGTTTTCTTTCTGATTCTTTATGATTTCCATATATCTAATCTCCTTAAGTCTTTAGAAATCAAGAGTTGTAACCGTTTCGAGCAGTTCTTCAATATGCTTCTTGCAGGTTTCGATGTCTTTTCTGCCTGCTTCGGTGTTAAATCCGTTTCTGCGGATTGTTCTGCGCATCATGCGGGTATAGCCGATAAGCTTTGCCTTGTCTTCTATTTCTTTTAGTTTTGTCTCGTCGGTTGTTCCGAAATACTGCTGAAGTGTTTTACGCCAAATTTCCTTGGCTGTTTCAAAGCTTATTCCGAGGAATTCCTTG
>JAZLGD010000133.1:0-3237 GCA_045616105.1 Oscillospiraceae bacterium
TGCCTCTGCAAGGTTGCCCGCGCTTGAAATCTTGACTTTCTTCGATTTCAGCTCGGTGTTCATCTCTTTGAGCTTGGACTTAAGTCCGTCTATCTCTTTCTCCTGCTCAAGAATGGCATTGACCAAGTCGGAGCGGCTGAGCATCTTCAGTTCTTTTTCAGTCATAGCTTTACCACCAGTCACATTTTTTGTTGTAATTTTAAATAATATTGCTTATACTGCACAAAAATGTTATCATACTATCATATTAAAATCAACTACATTTTTCTGACAATCACGCATGGAGGTACCGCATTATATTATGATAAGTATACTTTTTGTCTGCCATGGCAATATCTGCCGCAGTCCCATGGCGGAATTCGTTTTTAAAGATATGATAAATAAGGCACGTCTTTCGGACAAATTCCGCATTGCCTCCGCCGCGACGAGCACGGAGGAGCTCGGAAACGGGCTTTACCCCAATGCAGCGCGCTGTCTCGACAGACACGGAATACCTTATGCCCGCCATTGCGCAAGGCAAATTAGAAAACTCGACTACGACGAATTCGATCTCATCATCGGTATGGATGAGGAGAACATGTATAACCTGCACCGCTTCTTCTCCCCCGATCCCGACGGCAAGATAAAAAGCCTGATGAGCTTCGCGGGAAAGAGCTGCGACGTTTCCGACCCGTGGTACACCCGCGATTTTGAAACGGCTTACAATGATATTTATGAGGGCTGCGCGGCGCTGCTTGAATATATAAAAGATGCTTAAATCCTTTCGGATTTAAGCATCTTTTACGCTTGAGAGCTCGGCGGGTCTTGCGTTGCGCCATTTGCGGTATTTCTTGAGCTCCGTGTCAACGCAAAGCTCGATGATGATGTTAATAATAAACGCATCGTCTAATAGTCCGAGGATGGGAACGCCGTCGGGTATGAGGTCTATCGGGCTTGCGAGGTAGCCGATTATGAGTGCGCTTCCTATGAGCACCGTTACGGGCACTTTTTTATAATCACCGCGGTAATAATCGTTGAGCATATATACTATATCCTGAACGTCCTTTATCGTACTGCCGACAAAGGGCACCTCTATCATGGGGTCAAGCCTCGGCAAAAAGCTTTCCACTTTCGCAAGCGCTTTTCCCGTCAGCTTAAAAAGATACCGTCCGCCTTTGTTGAGTGCATTCTTCGTTTTTTCCATCGAGTCAGCTTCCTTTTTGTGTCTTTATGTCTATTATAGTTATATTAGCATATTTTCTCTGTTTCGTAAACAGCAAACAATTAATAGATTTGGTTAAAATATGTATGGCAATTTTATAAAATATGGTATATGATTATTGTGGTTAAGTTTCGACATAAAATTTTTCATATAGGGAGAAAATAGAATTGGGAATTTCAAACATTCTTGAACTGCTTACCGGCATTGCGCTGTTTCTGTTTGGTATGGCGCTCATGGGTGACGGCCTTAAAATGGTCGCGGGCAGTAAACTCGAGCTTGTTCTTTACCGCTTGTCCAGCACACCTTTAAAAGGCATCCTTCTCGGTACGGGCGTGACTGCGGTCATACAGTCATCCTCCGCCACCTCCGTCATGGTGGTCGGCTTCGTAAACTCGAAGATGATGAAGCTCAGGCAGGCCATCGGCGTTGTAATGGGCTCCATCATAGGTACCTCCATAACCGGCTGGATCATCTGTCTTTCCTATATAGGCAGCGGTGAATCATCCGGCTGGGTCGAGCTTATCTCGACAGCCTCGCTGACGGCACTCATTGCCGCTGTCGGTGTCATTCTGCGTATGTTTTCACACAAAGCCGCAAGGCGTCACATCGGCGATATACTCATGGGCTTTGCCGTGTTGATGACCGGTCTCAGCGCAATGAGCGGCTCCGTTTCGGGACTGCGCTCAGACCCCACCTTCCTCAATCTGATGACGACGTTTTCAAACCCCTTGATCGGTATTCTCGTCGGTATTCTGTTCACCAGCATCATTCAGAGTGCAAGTGCCGCCGTCGGTATTCTGCAGGCACTCTCCATCACGGGAGCAATTACCTTTGACGCGTCATTCTCTCTGATAATGGGTATTGCGATCGGCGCGGCAGTTCCGGTTCTGCTGTCTGCGATCGGCGCAAGCGCCGACGGTAAACGCACCGCCTATTCATACCTCGTCGTCACCGTGATCGGCGTTATACTGTTCAGCATAATATTCTACACAGTCAATACATTTGTAGAGTTCCAATTCATGTCTACAGTCATGAACGCTTTTTCGATCGCACTTCTCAATTCCGTTTTCAGAATCATCAACATTATACTTGTCGCTCCCTTTATCAAGCAGATCGAAAAGATATGCACTCTCATGGCTAAGTCCGATGACGCGGACAGCGAGCTTCTGCGCGATATAGACAGGCTCGAAGAGCGCTTCCTCGCCCACCCCGCGCTTGCAGTCGAGCAGAGCCGTCTTACCGTCAATGCCATGGCTCAGCGCGCCATGGGAAACCTCTTTGACTCCTTCAAGCTCATCGGAAACTACTCCGCCGAGGGCTATGACACCATCGAGCGCGAGGAGGACGTTATCGACCGCTATGAGGACAAGCTCGGCACTTACCTCATGAATATCACAGGCACCGAGCTGAACAAGGAGCAGAGCGAGAACGTGAGCAAATATCTGCACACGATAAACGACTTCGAGCGAATGAGCGACCACGCTCTGAACATCGCCGAATGCTCAAAGGAGATAAACGAAAAGAGCATACAGTTCTCCGATGAGGCGAAGGCGGAGCTCGGAGTTCTCATTTCCGCAGTCTCCGAGGTCATCTCGCTTGCTGTAAATGCATTCACCGAAAACGATCTTGCAACGGCTTACCGCGTTGAACCTCTTGAGGAGCTCATTGATAATCTCTGCGATGAGATGAAGCTCCACCACATCGACCGTCTCAAAAACGGCAGCTGCACCCTCACGAACGGTTTTGTCTTCAACGACCTGCTGACAAACTTTGAGCGTGTGGCAGACCACTGCTCCAATATCGCCATCGCCATGATCGAGCTGCAGTCCAACGAGCTGGACGCCCACGGCTACCTTAATATCCTCAAGGAGCAGCGCTCCCACAACTTCGACCTCATGTACGCCGGGTACTGCGAGAGGTTTAAGATTTAAGTTTAAAGTTTTAAGTTTTAAGATTAAACACCCATGCGCAAAATTACACACCACGATAAATGAAAGTCAGCCTCTCATTTGCCTTCTCCGAGCTTGGCAATGCCG
>JAZLGD010000134.1:0-2139 GCA_045616105.1 Oscillospiraceae bacterium
GATCGACTTCGCACTTTCATCAATGAGAAACGCGGGAATAGTCGATGTGGGCGTTATTATGCAGCGCGACTACCAGAGTCTGCTCGACTATCTCGGGAGCGGCAAAGAGTGGGATATGTCCCGCAGATCGGGCGGACTTCACATTCTTCCGCCTTTCGGTCTTCCTGTTTACCACCGCGGCAACTATGCGGGCACGATTGAGGCTCTCAATGCCGTGGGCAGCTATATCAACGATATCACGCAGAAATACGTTGTGCTTATGCTCGGCAATGTTTTTGCGAACATAGACCTTGCCGCCGTCTGCGAGCAGCACAAAAAAACAGGAGCGGGAATCACCGCCATCTGCGGCAACTACCAGCCCGACGTTATCCACCACCGCTATGTGACAGACGCGAGCGGCAGAGTGACAAGAATTCTGTTTGACAGAAAAGGCATCTGCGAAGGCATTCCTTCGCTTGAAGGCTACGTTATAAACAAAGACATCCTGCTTGACCTTATGGACAGATGCAAAGCTCAGGACAAACACCGCTTCCACCAGGATGCGATAGCGATGTATCTTGACGAAGGCGGGAAAATGATGACCTACGTCCACAAAACCTATGCGAGAATCATAATGGACGTTGACGGGTATTACGCATCCAATGAAGATGCCCTGAATCCGATTAACCGCGCGGCGCTGTTCCCCGCTGAGCGCCCGGTCCGCGGCAAAGATACTGCGATAGTGAGCACATATTACGGCGAAAAATCTTCCTGCTCCAACTCGCTGGTGGCAGACGACTGCCGGATTGAAGGCAGCATAGAAAACTGCATAATCTTCCCCGGAGTTAAAGTCGGGGAGGGCGCGGTGCTTAAAAGATGCATCATAATGGAAGACACCGAAGTGGGTCCCGGAACACAGCTCGAGCATGTCATAGCCGATAAGGAAGTCAGCTTCTCGGAGGGGCTAACACTTCTGGGCAGCTCAAAACTGCCGATAGTCGTACCAAAAAAAGCAAAAATATAAATTTTTATCCAGATTCCCGGAGGAAAAATGACCAGTCAGATTTCAAAAGATGAACTTAGAAGCGCAATAGAAGACAAGCTGTGCGCTACTTTCAGCGTAAACGGAGAAAACGCGACCGACGAACAGATATTTATGGCAACCGCCATCGTCGTGAGAGAAATCATGAGCCGCTTCCTGGCAAACGAGAGCCCGAAAAAAGAAGGCAGGGAAGTCCATTATATGTCTATGGAATTTCTTGTGGGCCGCAGCCTGATGAAGAATGCTTTCAATCTCGGTATATCAGAGGCTCTCATCGGCGCGCTTGAAGATATGCACCGCTCCGCGGTGGACATATTCGAAGAAGAACCCGATGCCGGGCTCGGCAACGGGGGGCTTGGGCGTCTTGCGGCCTGCTATCTTGAAAGCATGGCCACAACGGGTGTGAACGGCACCGGCTATTCAATCTGCTACGAGCTCGGAATATTCAGGCAGCTGTTCAAGGACGGGTGCCAGACCGAAACGGCCGACAACTGGAGAACCGCCGCCACAAGCTGGCTGGTTCCACGCCTGGAAGATACCGTTGAGGTGCGCTACGGCGGCCGCATAGAACCACACTGGGACAATTTCGGCCACTACACCGCCGAGTACACCGGCTACACCGCAGTCAACGCGGTACCGAGAGACCTGCTTGTTGCCGGCTACGGCGGAAAAAAGATAAACACTCTCCGCCTGTGGGAGGCGCAGAGCACCAACTCGCTCAACATGTTCCTTTTCTCAGAGGGCAAGTATGTTGAAAGTCTTGAAAACCGCACGATGGCGGAGGTCATCACGAAAGTTCTTTACCCGGCCGACGACCATATAGAGGGAAAAACGCTCAGACTGAAGCAGCAGTATTTCTTCGTTTCAGCCTCGGCGCAGGATATCGTGCGGAAGCACGTTAAAAAATACGGAACGGTCAAAAATTTTGCGGAGCACCATGTTATCCAGATAAACGACACTCACCCCACGCTCATAATTCCGGAACTCATGCGCATATTCATGGATGAATTCGACATCGGCTGGGATGAGGCCTGGGACATTGTGCGCCGCTCGGTTGCATACACCAACCACACCGTTATGAGCGAGGCTCTGGAAAAGTGGCCTCAGCAGCTTATACA
>JAZLGD010000135.1:0-14896 GCA_045616105.1 Oscillospiraceae bacterium
GATGTCCGAGGAAACGAACCTTGGACTGAGCAAGGTTAATGCCCTGTGCGGATTCGAAAAGCTGAACGACAGCACGGTCGCCGTCTACTTCGAGGACCTTGCAGCGGCGGACTTCGCCGTTGGGGAGTTCAAGCTCTGCCAGCTCGTCGTAGGTAACGCCTTCGACGTTATCAACTATCATAAGAGGGCTGGCGATTTCTTTTATAGTCTTATACTCTTTGATCATGCGTCCTCACCTCCTGCGATAACTGCTGCGATTTCAGCCTTCATCTGGTCAACGATTGCTGCAAATTCGCCCTCGAACTTGTCGGGAGCAACCATCTTTGCACGGCCGATCTTCTCGCGTGCTTCGATTGCAAACAGGCCCTTCATGGAAGCGCCCTTATCAAGAGCCTCGCGGCATTCCTTGTCGAAGCAAAGAATCATGTCGAGGAGCTTGAACTGCTTTGCATAAGATGAGTAAGCATCTTCGTCGACGAATGCGTTCTGCTGCAGGAAGTCCTCGCGGATCATCTTGGCAGTCTCCATGGTCAGACGGTCAGCAGGGCTGAGTGCATCCTGACCTACGAGGCGAACGATTTCCTGAAGTTCGCTCTCTTCCTGAAGGATGTGCATTGCCTTATCGCGGTTTGTCATGTAGACAGCGCCGAACTCACTGTTGTACCAAGGAGCCAGAGTGTCAACATACAGGGAGTAAGAGGTCAGCCAGTTGATTGCGGGGAAGTGACGTGCGTAAGCAAGGCTGGAGTCCAGAGCCCAGAAGACCTTGACGATACGCATGGTTGCCTGAGAAACAGGCTCGGAAATATCGCCGCCCGGAGGTGAAACAGCACCGATAGCGGTGACGGAGCCCTGACGCTCGTCAGAGCCGAGGCATTCAACGCAGCCTGCACGTTCATAGAACTGTGCGATACGGGATGCCAGATATGCGGGGTAGCCTTCTTCGCCGGGCATCTCTTCCAGACGGCCGGACATCTCACGGAGAGCCTCAGCCCAACGGGAGGTGGAGTCTGCAAGAACTGCTACGTCATAGCCCATATCGCGGAAGTATTCTGCGATGGTGATACCGGTGTAGATGGAAGCCTCACGAGCTGCAACAGGCATATCGGGGGTGTTTGCAATAAGAACGGTTCTCTTCATCAGAGGCTCGCCGTTTCTGGGGTCCTTCAGTTCGGGGAACTCCATAAGAACGTCGGTCATCTCGTTGCCGCGTTCGCCGCAGCCGATATAAACAACGATGTCAACGTCGGACCACTTTGCAAGCTGGTGCTGAACAACAGTCTTACCTGAGCCGAAGGGGCCGGGAACTGCTGCGGTACCGCCCTTTGCGATGGGGAACAGAGTATCGATAATACGCTGTCCGGAGTTCATGGGACGGCTGGGATTGTACTTCTTGTCGTAAGGACGGTTGATACGGACGGGCCATTTCTGCATCATAGTGAGCTCATGACGTACGCCCTTTTCGTCCTCAAGGACTGCAACGACATCGGTAACGGTGTAGCTGCCGGATTCTATGGATACGATAGTACCGCTCATCTGAGGGGGTACCATGATCTTGTGCAGAATAGCGCTGGTCTCCTGAACGGTGCCGAATACGTCACCGCCGACGAGCTTATCTCCGACCTTTGCAACTGCAACGAAGTCCCACTTCTTTTCGCGGTTCAGTGCGGGAACATCGGTGCCGCGGGTGATGGTGGAGCCTGCTATCTCGCGGATTTCGGGCAGGGGACGCTGAATACCGTCGTAAATGTTATCCAGCATACCGGGGCCGAGCTCAACGGACATGGGCATGCCCGTGCTTTCAACTTCAGCGCCGGGTCCGAGGCCGGAGGTCTCTTCGTAAACCTGAATGGATGCGCTGTCGCCGGTCATATTAAGGATTTCGCCTATAAGTCGCTGCTTGCCAACACGTACAACGTCGGAAACGTTTGCGTCTGCAAGACCCTTAGCGACTACAAGCGGTCCTGATACTTTTGTTATAGTTCCGCTCATTTACATACCTCTTTTTTAATTATTTTCAAGGATGTTCGTGCCTACCGCACGCTCAACAGCGGCATTGAGTGCCGACTGTCCAAGTCCCAGGGGGCCTTCCCTGCCGGGAATGAGAATTATGGCCGGAGTGGGACTGTCTTTAAATTTGTTGATTTCGGTCTCGAGCTCTGCAGCAAGGTTTTCTTCGATATAGATGATTGCGTAATCATCGTTATCTCTTGTGAGAGTTCTGAGAACTTTTTTTGCTTCGGCTGCGTCCGCAACAGGATGAGCATCAAGTCCGAGAGCTGTGAAGCCCATAACCGTTTCGCGGCCGCCGATAACTGCAATCTTAAGCATAAAAATCACGCAGCCTTTCGCGGATAGTGTCAGGTGCAATACCTGCAAGGCGTCCTGTGAGAATCATTCTGACAGCGGTGATTTCGTTTTCAACCGCAGCGATGAATGCAATCACGGGAGCTTCGCCGAAGGAAACGAGCTTTGCTTTGTTGAGATAAGCGTTTACCGCATTATCGCAAGCCAGCTCGAAAGCAGTCATTCTGCCTCCTGCGACAGCTTCCGCACCGGCGGATGCCGCGTCTTTGAGGCCTGTGACTGCGAACAACTGTGCAATAGACTCGCCTGAGTTTGCCGCACTTACGATGCGCTCAACATCGACGCTGCCGCCGGGTACGAGCGCTGTGCGGAGAAATTCGCCGTCCTTGTTCATGCGGAGAGTTCTTACTGCACTTCTGAGGTTTGCGCTGTCGATAAGTATCTCGGCGTAACCCTTGAGGAATTCGCTGCCGAGTTCCTCGGCGGCTTCCAGAAGCTCAGCGAAGTAAGCTCTGTCGAGTATGAAATCAGCAAGCTGAGGATTTGAGGTACGATTAAGAACGCTCTTTGCCTCGGCAACAGCTTTACCCAGAGTTACGGGTACGCTTTTGAAATCATCCTCTGTGAAAGCCTCCAGAAGAGCCGCGGGATCAACTCTGCCCGCATAGGACAGAAGGTCTTCCCTTTCAAGCTCAACTGCTGCAGCCTTCATTGCGGTTTTCGCATTATGATAGTCGTACTTAATTCGGAATACGTCTATAAGTTCTTTGTCGGGAGACATGTTTGCAAGCTCGGTGAAGATATCCGCTCTTCTGTCTGCAAGGGCCTTTTCGACTTCCTTTGCAGACATGGAGGACATATCCTCATAACCGCAGTCTGTAAGCATCTTTGCCGCTTCGTCAAAGCTTGCGGCATCAAGCATTCTTTCTGCTTTTTCGCGGGTGAGCATCTTTGCTTCTCTTGCTCTCAGATGAGCCGACAAAAATAAATAGGCATTCCTGTCACATTTTTTATTAGACAAATTCTACCCTCCCTTTTCGGGAATAATTTTGCGGCATCATTCAAACAGAACTGCTGCCAGAGAAGAAGCCATGTCATTGCGCTGCAGGTCAACCATTGTTTCAACGCTGCAGTTTACTTCAATACCGCCCTGGCGGAGAACAAAACCGCCCGTGATGTCCTTGGTGTCCTCGGCAACTGTGAGCTTTCCGTCCTTACCCTTTGCAGCAAGGAGCTCGTTTGCAGCCTTTACGACCGCTGCGCCTCTGACAGCCTTATCACGCTCGTTGAAAACGATTTCTTCAGAGCCGCTTGCAGCTGCGTCTGCAGCCATACGGGCCATGAAGCTTACATATTCGTTTTCAGGCAGATTGATTATCATATCGCAGGCTTTATCAAAAGCCTCGGATACCATGCTCTGCTTGAGAGCGAGGATATCCTTTTTGGATTCCATCTCAGCCATACGCTTTTCGCGTGCAACCATTGCTTCGCAATCTGCGGTGCCTACTCTTATGAGCTCCCAGTATTTTGCCTGAGCATCTTTTTCGTTTTCCGCACGAATCTCAGCAGCCTTTGCCTCGGCCTGAGCCTTGATTTCAGCGGCCTTGGCCTGAGCTTCTGCTTCGATGCGTCCGGTTATCTTTTCAATACCGTTCATATAATCAGCCCTTTATAAGGATTTTGGTTAATTATTAGATGTTGCCAAGCAGGATGATGGAAGCCAGCATGGAAATAATTGCGTACAGCTCAACGATGGTGCAGAAGATCATGCCCTTTGCGAAGTCATCGGGCTTCTTTGCAAGAATGTTCATGGAAGCTGCTGCAACCTTGCCCTGTGCAATAGCGGAAAGCAGACCGCCCAGTGCGATAGGCAGGCAAGCTGCGATGACCTGAAGGCCTGAGCCGATGGACATTTCAGCTGCGAGCTTACCGGTTGCAAGGAAGAATACGACGAAGCCGTAGAGGCCCTGAGTACCGGGGAGAACCTGAAGGATCATTGCTTTACCGAACTTTGCGGGATCTTCGGAAACGACACCGGCAGCTGCTTCACCGGCAATACCTGTGCCCTTTGCGGAGCCGACACCTGCAAGTGCTGCTGCCAGAGCTGCACCGAGAAGACCTAATGCAAAACCAATATTCATTTTATTTTCCTCCTGAATGTTTGTTATATGTTTTTATTTTTTTGATTAATTCAGTCGACATCAACATACTTGGTGTTGATTGTCAGGGGGTGGAACGGCTTGCCGCCGTCCTGATAGAATTTACCGAAGAATTCAAGGCACTGCAGACGGAAGTCATGTGCAAAACAGCCGAGAATGTTCAGTCCGAAGTTGATTGCGTGGCCTGCCACGAAGATCAGCACAAATGCTATTACGGAGAACACGGTAATTCCGTTCTGGGAGGGCATTGAAGCCAGCTGGTTAAATACTTGACCGAGAACGGAGCCTGCAAGCATAAGTGCCATAAGGCGGGAGTAAGAAAGAATATCGCCGAACCATCCGGTAACACCGTTGTAGATTGCTCCAAATACTGCGGTGATCTTTCCGAGACCCTTCTCGTTTCTGCCTGCGCCGTAGAGGAGCATTAGACAGCCGATAATTGCGAGTACCATACCGGGTGTGGTGCTGATATTAATACCGTCGACCATGCCGGGGCCTACCCACAGTGCCAGACCGATGAGCAGTACCATCCAGGTACCCTCGTCCCAGACACCGTCCATGAAGTGTCCGTCTCTTGCCTTCATGTACCAGTTTGCAAACATACCGGTAAAGAGGTGGAGAACACCAAGAAGCATACCGCCGATAAGAACAACGGTTGTGTTGTTCAGCGGGTCAATAAGCGGGTGGGTCATAAATCCGATTCCGCATTCCTTGCCGGTCATCTCGCAGAGAGTGGGAATCAGGTTGCTGAAGAAGCCGCCGGTAAGTATGCCCATGATAAATGTGGAGATACCGCATTCGAGCATAAGACCGAAGAAGTACTTTCTTCCTGCTCGGGGCTTTGACTTCTTAATTGCAAGAAGTGCGAATGCAATCATAATGATTCCGTAACCCATGTCAGCCATCATTACACCGTAGAACAGTATAAAGAAGAATGCCATAACGGGGTTCGGGTCAATGCTGCCGTAAGCCGGAAGGCTGTACATGTTGGTGCACATGTTAAGCGGTTCGGTAACGGTGTTGTTTTTGAGGGATACGGGAACCTTGCTGTATTCCTCTTCTTCGGGCTCTTCCAGTTCCCATGCGCAATCATAATTTGCAAGGCAGCTTTCGAACTTCTTTTCGTCGTCCTCGGGAATCCAGCCAATCAGAGTTGCGGTTTCGCCGGTGCATGCCAGCTTACCCTTTGCCTCTTCAACATCTGCATTTACGCTTACGCGGTCAGCGCAGAGCTTGAGGTTTTCTCTGTGGGACGCGAGAGCCACAATTGTTTCTATGTATTTCTGGCGTTCAGCCTGGCCGTTTTCAATTTCCGCTTCGGCAGCTTTTATATTATCCGCCGCGGTGCCTTGAATATTACCTAAGCTGGCCTGGGCAAAGCCGTAAGCACGGGTTGCTTCGAGAGCTTTGTCCGTATTGTCCTTCATGCTGACAAGAACTGCGCACTGCTGTTCCTTGTCGCTTGAAACGAGATACAGCTCGCTTTCGGGAGCTGCAGCGCAAGTTGCTTCTCTAACTTCGTCAAAGTTGACGGATGCCGGGAATGCTCCGATGAAAACATCGGTATTCTTTGTACCGCTGGTTTCAAGAGGCATATCGAGCGAAGTCCAGGGAGTCAGGGACTCGATGACACCGCGCAGACGGCTTTCATCACTCAGCGAGCTTCTGACCTTTACCTCGAGCTCTTCAATCTCTTTGGCCGTCTTAAGCTCTGCTGCAAGGCTGTCTTGATTAAGAAATTCAGCCTGTGCAATCTCCGGCTTTGCAGCCAGAAGAGGGGTTGCAACCGGAGCATACTTGTTGAGGATGATCAGCGCATTGTTAAGCGTTGTGTAATCCGCTCTTACCGTGGTAACGTCGCCGCTTTCGCAGTGGAGAAGCGCTCCGCGTTCAGGATCGGTCAGAAGTGCGTTAGGCTCTTCTATCTGCACACAGCCGAGTTTTACAAGCTGCTTAAGCAGTTCGTCTTTCTGACTTCTGACAACCATGAGGCGAAGCTTTTTCATTTTCTGAATTGCCATCAGCCGTTCACGATCCTTTCCACGACAAGTGCCGCTGCTTTCTCAATTCGGTTTTCGGCTTTCGCCTTCAAAACCGCTTTTTTGTTTTCGGTAGCCGTGTTAAGTTCAGCAACCTCGGCAGCAGCCTTAGCCTCAGCTTTCTGCTTCAGCTCACCGAGCTCCTGCTCCGCCTTCTTCTCAGCGGATAAGACACTGGCCTTGCCGCCGGCTTCAGCCTCGGCAATCAATTGCTTTGCCGCAGTCTCTGCATCGGCTACGAGATTCTTTGCTTTTTCCTCTGCCGCCGTGATGTTATCAATAGCTTCAAATGACATCCACACACCTCCCTCAGACTTATGATAAATCTTATTGCTTTTTCATAAAAAAACTATGATTTTACAAAGGAAATAATAGCAAAAATTCACTGAACATTCAAGGCTTTTTTATTGTTTATCTTGACAAAGATTGCACAATTGAAATGGTGAAAATATTCTCAATTTACTGCAATATGCCCAAAGCATTGATAAGCCTGAATAGTTTTTAATTTAACCAGAGTATTGCTAATTTTTTAATCATAAAACATTTCTCAGCGTCATTTTCATTGCGATTTTTGTGCAAAAATTCACGCTATATAAGTTCGCATCTGTATCTATTCATTTTATCCGAAAGTGTATATTGTTAGTTTTTCTTGCCAAATATTGTACTAAGTACTATAATGTATTCGGAAAAATTTTTAATTAAGGAGATCCGCGCATGGCAAACCACTACAGACGCCGTTCGGGAGACAGATGTGATGGCAGAATCATCCACACTCTCCCCGGATTTAATAAATTTATTCCCTTCATCATGAAGGACAGAAACGATTCTCAGAACTTCTATGAACAGTCCTTTGAAATAACAAACGCTGACGCATGGTTCAGGAAACAGCGTGTCGCGGGATATAAAGGCATGGGTATGCTCCATCTCTTCATTGCGGCATATATACGCAGCATATCTCAGCTTCCCGGTCTCAACCGTTTTGTTGTCGGCAGACGCATATATGCCCGCAATAACATTGAAGTCGTAATGGCTGTAAAGCGCGGCTTGAGCATTGATGCAACGGAGACTACAATCAAGGTTGAGTTCGATCCCTCTGACACGATATACGATGTATACAACAAAATGAACGCAGCTATTGACGAGGTAAAGTCCGACGATGAAGGCAACGGCACCGAAGACTTCGCAAACAAGTTTGCAAAGCTCCCCCGCTTCCTTGTCCGTTTTGCTCTGTGGCTCTTAAGTGTCGGTGATTACTTCGGAATTCTGCCGAAACGACTGCTCGATGTAAGCCCCTTCCACGGCTCAATGATTATTACCGATCTGGGCTCTCTGGGTATCGGTCCTATCTATCATCACATCTATAACTTCGGAACTCTTCCGGTGTTTATATCGTTCGGCGCGAAATATCATAAATATGAACTGGATCGCCACGGGAATATGGTTGACAACAAATATATTGATGCAAAATTTGTTCTGGATGAGCGAACCATCGACGGACATTATTACGCATCCGTATTCAAGCTCATGAACAAGCTTATTCACGACCCCTCTCCGCTTGAGGTTCCACCTGAAATCGTCAAAGAAGATATATATTGATATTGGAGGACATCATGGAAATCAAATCCGTAGTTGAAGATGTAATTAAAAAGATAAAAAACGACAAGAGCTTTGCAAAAAAATTCAAAGAGGATCCCAAGGCTGCAATCATGAACATCGTTGGCAAAGAACTTGCTCAGGAGAAGCTGGATGATATACTGAAAGAACTCAAGGGCAAGGTTTCCATCGATGATCTCGGCAAGCTTCTTGACTCTGATGGTGACGGCAAGCCCGACCTCGGAGCATTAGGCAATATTTTCGGCAAAAAGTAAGCAAGAGAAATTGAAGAGGAGTTGGTAAAACCAACTCCTCTTTTTTATCTGATCATGGACTTGTTTATATCCGAAACTTTTCTTGCGCCGCACATATACATAGCATCGGACAGCTCGTCCTTGAGCTTGTCTATGTATACGCCTATTCCCTCTTTTCCGCCGCCATAATAGCTTATAAGGAATGGACGGCAAATCATAACCGCATCTGCGCCGAGGGCAAGTGCTTTAAATATATCAACGCCCGTGCGGATGCCTCCGTCAACAATTACCTTTGTTTTCCCTCCGACAGCATCTACAATTTCAGGCAAAACTTCCGCTGTCGAAGGCGCATAAGGGAGAACGCGCCCGCCGTGGTTTGATACTATTATTGCATCAGCACCGGCATCAGCTGCCTTAACAGCGCATTCAGCATTCAGAACGCCCTTTACAATAAACTGGCAGTCTGCATAATCGCTGAGTTCCCGAATTTGCTCGGGTGTTTTTGTACCGGCATCGGGCCGACTTTTAAGATGCGGCAAACCCGCACTATCAATAACTATTCCGATTGCTGCAGGATTTGCCTGCTTAGAAATACTGATCTTCTGCTTTATCTCATCCTGAGAAAACGGGTTGAATATAGGAATACCCACGCCGCAGTGCGCCTTACTATCCTCAACAGCCTTTTCAACTACACCGTCAAATAGGCCGTCGCCAAAGCACGCAAGTATTCCGGCCTCATGGCAGGCAGCAATACAGCAGGAGTTATAGTCGCGGATATCATCATCAGGGTTAAACTGAAGACGCAATGAGCCAATAGGGCCGGTAATCAGTGGCATAGCAAGTTTTCTGCCGAAAAGCTCAGTGCCGGTGTCAACAGGGCTGTTAGGAACCATTGTGTTCATGTTCAGCTTAAACTGTTTCCAAGCCTTCCAGTTTTCATTAGCACCGTTACCGGGACCTTTTGAGCCCGGGCCGGGAATTGTATTACCGCATCCGAGACCGTTGCACTCAGGGCAAACCTTGCAGTTAGGGCCAATCTTCTTTCTCGCCTGTTCCAGAACTTCTGCATATGTCATAATACTTCCCCCTTGTATCAAATAAACCAGTCGATAAATATTTGTGAGACATAGTAAGACATCAAAGTATACCGCTGCTCACAAAACTATGTACTCGATTATATCAATTAAGGATTAGAAACGCAATATCATTAAGCAAGCTGCACACGGACACGGCAAAAAAGAAAAACAGCCCATCCGATGGATGGACTGTTTTTTGTCAGGGGAAGAAGGCTTCGAATTTCAAACTCAAAGCTTTTGTGCAAAAAATTACCTATTAAGTATACTATATCCAAATTCAAGAATTATTTTGAGTTTGTTATCCATTATGCTTTTTATGTTTTTTCCTGTTAAGTAAAAATAAGTAGACACGCAGATTCAGGTTTCTTCTGACTGATTTTTATGGTCCCATTCAAATGCACCGGGCGATTTTTAATTTAGTGCAGAGCAGCAGACACAGTTTCTCTTTTATTACCGTAAACTCCAAAACACCATCACGGAACAAACCATGATGGTGTTTCTTATTTGCCGCATCGGATAGTCTTCGGTCAGCAGGCGCATATTTCTTTGATCATATATTCATTGCCTGTTTCAAGCCATGTGTTTTCGCTCTTGCAATAAGGGCATATTTTGGCGTACTTTAATGTTGAGTATGTCTGTCCGCAGTCACCGCAGCGCGTAACGGCTTCAATAGGCTCGATGTGAAGCTCAGCTTCATTCATCAGCGGCTCACGGCTGACAGCCCACTTCCAGAAGTCTGTCAGATAATCCGGAAGTATTCCGCTGACTTCACCAATCTGTAAAGTGACCGATGCCACTTTCGTCAGCTCATTTTGTTTGCAGACCTCGTTGACTGCACGGATGACATACATAACGGTTCCCATTTCGTGCATAGCATCGGCTCCTTATTTGCCCATGATCTTTTTGACCGTGAGAGTTGCCGCGCGCTTTACGCCGTACTTCATGAGATTGGGCTTTGCGTAGTCACCGTTTGTATAATGCGCAAACTCGGGGCGTGTGCGGTATATATGGATAGCATCAAACTTGCACTTTGTGGTGCAAAGTGCACAGCCGATGCAGCGCTTTTCGTCAACGACCGTTGCGCCGCAGCCGATGCAGCGTGAGGCTTCGAGCTTCACCTGTTCTTCATTGAGGCCGACACGGTTATCCTGCATACCGGCGGTCTTGCTTTCGTCGTTTTCGTTAAACTGACGGGCGGGAGCGTTCAGCTTTTCCGCGGGAATAACAGCCTTGCTCTTGTCGAGTTCCTTGAACTGACGGAGATTTCTCGCAATGGTCAGATTATGACCGGGCTGCACAAAACGATGAATACTGGTTGCACCCTCGCGCCCGTTGGCGATGGCATCAATGGTGTATTTCGGGCCGTAGGCAATATCGCCGCCGCAGAATATGTCTGGCTCAGTGGTCTGCCATGTAATATCGGCGTGCTTTACAAAACGACCGTTGAGAGTCTCGACAGAAGTACCGTTGAGCACAGTGCCGAAGTCAGCGCACTGTCCGATGGAAACAAACACATTTGTGCAGGGAACAACTATCGTCTCATTTTCATCGTACTGCGGATTAAAGCGTCCGTCCACATCACGCACGCTGAGGCAGCGCTTAAATTCCACGCCCGTAACCTTGCCGTTTTCGCCAATAATTCTCTTTGGACCCCAGCAGTTGTTGATCTTTATGTTTTCTGCAATCGCCTCGTTTTTCTCATCGGGAACGGTGGGCATCTCTGCGTCACTCACAAGGCAGAAGAGCTTTACCTCGCCCCTGCCGAGACGCAGCGCCGCGCGGCCAACATCAATTGCAGCGTTGCCGCCGCCGATTACAACGGTGTCACCCTCAAGTGCGTTGAGCTTTCCGGAATTTACATCACGCAGGAAGTCTATACCGCCGATTACGCCTTCAAGCTCCTCACCCTCTATGTTCAGGCGGACTGCCTTCTGCAGTCCGATAGCAAGGTAAAATGCCTCATAGCCCTGCTCGCGCAGTTCAGGAATGATTATATCCTTGCCGATTTCAACACCGCAGCGGAACTCAACACCGAGAGCTTTGAGAACTTCGATTTCGGCGTTTACGACATCTTTCTCAAGACGGAAAGAAGGAATGCCCTTTGTCAGCATACCGCCGGGAATCGGGTCTTTATCGAAGATTGTGACGGGGTAGCTCATGCATGCCAGGAAATATGCGCAGCTCAAGCCCGCAGGACCTGCACCGATAACGGCAATTTTCTGCGTATAATCGACTTCATCGCCCTTGTGGCGAATCTTCTTCGGAATATAGCGGGTGTCGGCATGAAGATCGCGCTCGGCAATGAACTTCTTGATTGCATCTATTGAGACAGGTGCGTCAACCGTACCGCGGGTGCAGGCATCCTCGCAGCGTTTGTTGCATATAGAGCCGCAGACTGCTGGGAAGGGGTTGTCCTGTTTTATAAGTGCGAGTGCCTCATCGTATCTACCCTCATCTGCCATTCTGATATAGCCCTGAATTGCTATGTGCGCGGGGCAGGCTGTCTTGCATGGTGCTGTGCCGGTATCATAAACCTGTATCTGTGAGGTCTCACGATAGTCGTAATTCCAGTCTTTTCTGCCCCAGTCGAGGGTATCGTCGGACACCTTTGATTTCGGGTAGACAATTGGGCCTTCGGTGGTGCAGAGTTTCTGACCGAGCTTTGCTGCGCCGGTGGGACATGCCTCAACACACTTGCCGCAGGCAACGCAGTTTTCGGGTGTGACTCTTGCGCGGAATGCGGATGCGGAAGCGTTGGGGTTGTTGAACAGCTGTGAGCAGCGCAGACCGAAGCAGGAGCCTACGGTGCAGTTGCATATACCGAATATTTCATCGGGACCATCACCGTTGGTGATCTGGTGCATATAACCGTTTTCTTCGCAGCGTATTAGTGTTTCCTCAACTTCTTCGCGCGTTGCTCTGCGGACATCCTTGCGTGTCTCAATAAGATAGCGGGCGTAGTCACCGACCAGAATGCAGACATTGTCCTCAAGCTCGCCGCAGCCTTCGCCGCGTATTGTCATTGCGCGGCGGCACTGGCAGGGAGCTATTGCAAAATCATTGTAGCGGTTGAGCCAGTAGGAAAGATGCTCCACATCTAGGCTTTGGCTGTCCTTGGGGATAGCTTTTTCGACTGGAATGACATGGAAACCCAGGCCTGCGCCGCCGGGAGGAATCATATGGGAAATGCTTTCCATCGGCAGATATGACATCTGATATGAGAAGTCACCGACAAGCTCTGGTATTTCCTTATATAGTTTTTTGTTATAGAGCATATTTTCGGAACTGCCTACAACATAGACAGGGGCAAAATACTGACGATGATGATCCTCGTTGTGATAGTTATATTCAACTATGCCGAAATCAGCCATTTCGTCAAGAAGACGCTGTACGCGTGCTTCATCCCAATTCATCTTCTTTGCAAGCTCTGCAGGAATATAGGGCTTGCGCATCTTCATCTTCAGAAGAAGCTCTGCCATCTCGTCCGTGAGAATTTTGTCCAGTAGCTTGTACTCAGGTCTGTTTTCATCGATTTTTGTAGTTCCGAGCATAACATCCATGCAGTCGGTCATGTGCTTAATCAATTTGACTATAATCGTTCTCATGAAAAATCCTCCTTGTTATGTTGTATATGTGTTTTACAGTTAAACACGCTTTACAGGAATAATTCGGGTTCTTTGACAGTCTTTTTTGCGGATGAGAGAGCCAAGCCTGCAATGAAGCGAACAGGGGCGCTCAGACACCTTGCCTGCTTCGGGCAAACAGCAACACAGCGCATGCAGCCTATGCAGCTCTTTTCTGTGGTTGCGGGATTACTCTTCGGTATAGCGTGAACAGGGCAGTTTTCTGCACACAGTCCGCAGGCCGTACAATTCTTGTTTGCCTTAGGTGCCATACCGTTCTTGGGCGTTTTATTTTTATAATCGGGATTTCCGGGAACAATAACTTCTGCAATGTCTTCAGAGGCGAGTTTGTTCTGTACGAGGTCCGAAAAATGTGACGCAGTTTCGAGATCTTGAGCGTTTGGTCTTCCGGCAGCAATGTTATTAAGCATAGAGTGCTGACCTACAAAAGCGGCCGCCGCAATTACCTTGCAGCCGCACTCTGTGAGAGTGTCCTTCAGTTCAAGAAGAGCATCATCATAGGCGCGGTTGCCGTAGACAACAACTGCAATTGCAGGATTCCCTTTAAAGCTTAGTGCCTGAATACGTTCCTTTGCGATGGACGGCATTCTTCCACCGAAGACCGGAACCGCAGCTACAACTGTTTTTCCGGACTCAATAACAGTTTCGGATACTTTTTTACTAAGATCAATGCTTGTGTAATCGCTGTCGATACCGGCACAAATAATATCGGCAATACGCTTCGTTGTTCCCGCTGGACTGAACAGAAGCTGTAAAACAGTGCTTGCCATGGGCGTTCATTCCTTTCAGATAGTTTACAGTTATTATATATTATGATATAATTCAACGCAGTTCATAAAACATGAACTTCGTGAACTATATTCGTACTTTTACACTTTTGATAACGGAGGCTGCCATGATAGAAAAACTGTCAGCAAAGGATTATCTGGAGAGATCTACAATAGAATTGTTATCGGAAAAATACGTTGATAATGTTAGCGTAAAAGACATTTGCAAAAACTGTAATACCAGCACCAGAACATTCTATAAATATTTCAGAGATAAATACGATATCATCAACACATGCTTTACCAACGAACTCAGCAACTTTTTTCTTGACCACACTAAGCAGATATCCATTCACGGTTTTCTTCGCTATACGGCAAACATAATCTGCGAGCAGCAGCCATTCTTCTTCCATGTGTTCCATTACACGGGACAGAACAATATCCGGATATCGTTGGTAGAGCCACTGAAGACCCAGTATTTGCGAATTGTCAGAGATGTGTATCACGATGAAATAAGCAAATCCATAGAAGATGCTGTAACATTTTTCATATGTGGGCAGCTCTCATACGTGGAAGAGGCCTTAAAAAGAAGCGTTGTTCCTGATGCAGAGACAAGCGTTGCTTATTTTGAAAATGCGATTCCGAGAATTCTGGAAAAATATCTGTAATAGGAATCACTTAAATTGCTTGTGTAGTAACTTCATTTTAACTTGATTATCGTTTATACTTAATTTTGTATATAAAAAATATTGGGTGCAGCTCAATCCATTTTAGATTGGCTTCACCCAACATTTATTATAAAATAGTTTTTCAGACTTCCAATATTCTGAGGGGCAAAATTGGTTAAAAAAAGAAAAGCCCGTAATCAATCAATTACGGGCTTGGCAGGGGAAGAAGGCTTCGAACCCTCGGCCTACGGTTTTGGAGACCGCCGCTCTACCAGCTGAGCTATTCCCCTGTATAAAATTGGTGGGCCTTCAGGGACTCGAACCCCAGACCGACCGGTTATGAGCCGGTTGCTCTAACCAACTGAGCTAAAGGCCCTTATGGCAGTATT
>JAZLGD010000136.1:0-2251 GCA_045616105.1 Oscillospiraceae bacterium
TCTGCCGGAAAGAAAAAGTCTGTCCGTATTTCTCGAGCCGGTGTGTATTTGAAGCCTGCTCTTGTTCAGGTTGCTCACGCCGCCGTAAAAGATAAGACTCACCCTTACTACGCACTCAAATATGAGCGTATCTCCAAGCGCAGAGGCAAGAAGCGCGCAATCATTGCCATTGCCAGAATGATTCTGACGGCTATCTATTCCATGCTCAGCACAGGTGAGGTTTGGAACCCTGTTGACCTTTACAAAGTCGATATGCCGGAGCATCTGAAGGAGAAACAGCTTGCCAAAGCGATTCAGCAGGCTACCAGATTTCTTGAAAGGCAGGGACTTACCGTAGCTTAGTCTCGCTTGAATCTGCTTTATCCTTGCAAGAATCTCACTTTTGCAGGGGGCAGCTTTTTGCACCCTTTTTTCAGTTGGCCCGTATCTGTACTCACTTTCACACTAATATCCCTCCGACATTAAATATCACAAAGGCAGCGAACCATGCCACCGCGCACTGCATGAATACGATGAGTACAGTCATTCCCTTGCTGCCCCATTCGCGTCTGATGGCTGCGATCGCCGCGGCGCAGGGAGTGTAAAGCAGAGTGAAGGCAAGAAAGCTTGCTGCCGAGAGAGAAGTAAACACACTCTGAAGAACAGTGGAGAGAGCGTCAACATTTGTGTTGAACAGTACTGCAAGCGTGGAAACGACTGCTTCTTTTGCAGTTATTCCTGTGACAAGAGCTGTGACCATCCGCCAGTCGCCGAAACCGAGGGGCTTGAATATCGGTGCGGCAATATGACCCAAAAATGCCAGTATAGAATCGGCGGAATCCGATACCACGTTCAGTCTCGTGTCAAAGGTCTGCAAAAACCATATTACTATGGTCGCCATGAATATGACGGTAAATGCGCGCAGGATAAAATCCTTTGCCTTATCCCACAGCAGTCTCGCGGTCGTTCTGAGCCCGGGCAAGCGATAATTGGGCAGCTCCATTATGAAAGGGACGGGCTTTCCGCGAAAAGCCGTGCTTTTCAAAACAGCCGCCGCGAAAATGCCCACGGCAACGCCGCCGAAGTATATCACGATCATGGCAAGGGTGCTGTGCTTCGGAAAAAATGCCGCCGCAAACACAGCGTATATCGGGATCTTTGCAGAACAGCTTATATACGGCGTGAGCAGAATGGTCATCTTTCTGTCGCGGTCCGATGGCATGGTGCGAGTAGCCATGATAGCGGGAACCGTGCATCCGAAGCCTATCAACATCGGAACAAAGCTCTTTCCCGAAAGACCGATTTTCCGCAGAAATCCGTCCATAAAAAACGCAATTCTCGCCATATATCCCGTATCTTCCAGTATAGACAGAAAGAAGAACAAAACTACAATAATAGGCAGGAAGCTTATCACGCTGCCTACACCAGCAAAGATACCGTCAATCATCAGAGAGCGCACGGTTTCGTTAATATCGTAAACAACGAGGTATTTATCGACGATTGTGGAAAGTGCATCGATACCCGATTCGAGTATTTCCTGCAAAAATGCGCCCACAACATTGAAAGTGAGATAGAAAATAAGTGCCATGATCCCAAAAAACACGGGTATTGCCGTATATTTTCCTGTCAGGATGCGGTCAAGCTTCACAGCCCTTGCATGTTCCCTGCTCTCATGTGGCTTTGCGACGCAGTGCGAAGCTACATCATCAATAAAGCCGTATCGCATATCCGCAAGAGCTGCGTTTCTGTCGAGTCCCGTTTCCACCTCCATTTGTAAAATGCAATGCTCTAAAAGCTCTTTTTTGTTCTCGTCGAGCATCAGCACTTCAGCCATATCATTGTCGCCCTCTATGAGCTTTGAGGCGCAGAAGCGCGCCGATATCCCGATCTGCTTTGCGTGGTCATCTATCAGGTGCACAATAGCGTGGATGCACCGATGCACAGGAGAATCCGCCTTGCAGAAGTCATACACCGCAGGCAGAGTTTTTGCATTTGCCGCCTCAATAATCTTATCTGTGAGTTCGGATACGCCCTCGCCCTTGATTGCGGAGATAGGCACTACCGGCACTCCCAGCGCCTTGCTCATTGCGGCAACATCGACGCTTCCGCCGTTTTCCCTCACCACGTCCATCATGTTCAGCGCCACCACAGTCGGCAGTCGAAGCTCTAAAAGCTGTAGGGTGAGATAGAGATTTCTTTCAATATTCGTGGCATCCACAATGTTGATTATCCCATCGATCTTATTGTTGAGAATAAAATCACGGGCAACGAT
>JAZLGD010000137.1:0-9698 GCA_045616105.1 Oscillospiraceae bacterium
GATTGGTATAACGGCGGCATGGAGCACACGACGCTCCACCTGCTCTACTCCCGCTTCTGGCACAAGCTGCTGTACGATATAGGTGTTGTCCACACCAAGGAGCCTTACGCAAAGAGAACCTCACATGGCATGATTCTCGGCGAAGGCGGCGAGAAGATGAGTAAGTCCCGCGGCAACGTTGTTAACCCCAACGACATCGTAAACCAGTACGGCGCTGACACGCTGCGCCTGCACATAATGTTCATCGGTGACTTTGAGAAGGCCGTTTCGTGGTCCAATGATGCCGTCAAGGGCTCAAAACGCTTCCTTGACCGCTGCTGGAATCTCATGGATATGTGCTCAGACTCCATGGAATACAGCGCAAAGAACGAGTCAACCGTTCATAAGACCATAAAGAAGGTCGGCAGCGATATTGAAGAGCTCAAGATGAATACCGCTATCGCGGCACTCATGACCATGGTAAACGAGTTCTATGCCAACGGCTGCACAAAGGGCGAGGTGAAGACCCTCATCATGCTGCTGAGCCCCTTCGCGCCTCATATCGCAGAAGAGATGTGGGAGCTGATGGGCTTTGCCGAGGCAGAAGGCAAGATGGCAATGCAGATGTCCTGGCCGACTTACGACGAAAGCAAGACCGTTGACACCATCCGTGAAATGGCAGTTCAGGTAAACGGCAAGCTCAAGACCACCATTACCGTCGCTGTAGACTCCGATGATCAGACAGTTATCGACGCTGCCTGTGCAGATGAAAAGGTACAGCGCCTCATGGAAGGCAAGCAGCTGTTTAAGACCATTGTAGTTAAGAATAAGCTCGTAAATTTAATCATAAAGTAATGGTTGACATTGAGCGAATTAATTAGTATAATGGCATACGTTAAGCCAAGAATTTGGCCCTTAAAGCGCCATTTGGCGTATATGGAGGGAGTGAAATAGATGTCTAAGATTTACGTTAAAGAGAACGAGTCTCTCGATAGCGCTCTGAAGAGATTTAAGCGCGACACCGCTAAGGCAGGTGTTCTGGCTGACCTCAGAAAGAGAGAGTATTATCAGAGTCCCAGCGTAAAGCGCCGCAAAAAGAGCGAAGCTGCACGCAAGAACAAGAATAAGCGTTACTACTAATTCGCAATTAAAAATCCTGCATCGATTGATGCAGGATTTTTTTATTTGATTAAAATCGATTATTCGTCAATAACCCATGGGAAATCTACGAAAACGGGCTCTCGGGAGATTTCGGGCAGGAACTTATTTAAAACATCGTCGGTTTTGATTTTCAGCGTTGAGCTGTTGATGCAGGGATGGCAGCCCAGATATTCGTCTTTAAGCAGGTCGCGGTCAATGACCAGACTGACCTTTTTCTCAACATCGTTCATAAGACCGAGAACGCTTACCGAGCCGGGCGTAATATCAAGATACTTCTCCATGTGCTCGGGCGATGCGAAAGAAAGACGTGCTGTGTTTATCTGCTTTGAGAGCAGCTTGGTTTTGAAGGGTTTATCTCCGGGCATGAGCAGAAGATAAAAATCCGTCTGCTGGCGATTGGTTAGAAACAGGTTTTTGCAAATATTTGCCCCAAGCGTTTTTTCGACCTCATGGCAGGCTTCAATCGTATCGGCATGCTCGTGATCAACGCGGAAGTATTCAATGCCGAGCCTGTCTAAAATGTCATAGCAGCGTAATTCCTTATCAAGGCGGCTGTCCGAGCTTTCGGGTCGACCGCTGTAAAGCTGAGAAATCTCCATTCTTATTACCTCTTGTTTGACGGCAGCCAGATTTTCTGTTCCTCTGCCGCCTTAATGAGCTCGTCCCTGAAATCGGGATGCGCAAGACTTATTATCATGTCCGCACGCTCCCATGTGCTTCTGCCTACAAGGTTTTTCGCACCGTATTCAGTAACCATGAAATACGCCTGACTTCTTGGAGAGGTGACAATGTCGCCCTTAAAGGTGGGAACAATGCGACTGTGCATTTTGCCTTCGTGATCGGTGAATGTTGATGTCATGCAGAGAAATGCCTTGCCGCCGGGACTCATTGCAGCGCCTGTCAGAAAGTCAAGCTGACCGCCTGTGCCGCTTATCTGACGCGTGCCGGAGCTCTCTGCGCAGACCTGACCGTATAGGTCGCTGGAGATACATGAGTTTATTGATACCATGTTTTCGTGCTGGGCAATAATCTCGGGAGCGTTTACATATGAGAGAGGATAGGCTGCAATACCGGGATTGTCGTCAATCCAGTCATAAAGCTCGCGACTTCCGATTGCAAGCCCGAGGACACCCTTGTCCTTGTTTATTGTCTTTTTGCGGTTTGTGAGCTTGCCCTCCTTATACATGGCAAGATAGCCGTCAGAGCAAAGCTCCGTGTGCATGCCGAGGTCTTTAAGGTCGCTTTTGGCAATAAGCTCGCCCATGGCATTGGGAAGTCCGCCTATACCAAGCTGGATGGTAGCTCCGTCAACGATGTAGGGGAGTATATGCTCGGCGATTTTCTTGTCCGCTTCGGTAGGCACGGGAACGGGCATTTCCATAAACGGATGGTTGTCGCCCTCAACAATGAAATCAACTTCGCTTATGTGTATTGCCTCGTCGCGCCCGCCGAGGATACGGGGCATGTTCTCGTTGACCTCAACGATTACGATGTCTGCCTTGTCCATGATGCCCTTTGACAGACCGCAGGTACAGCCAAAGCTGAAATAGCCGTGCTTATCCATGGGAGATACAGTTACCATGGCAACATTTACGGTTAGGAAAAATTTGTAGTACTCAGTAAGATTGCGGAAAATCATGGGGGTGAAGAAGGCGCGGCCTCGGTCGCAGAGCTTGCGCTCATAGCCTGAGCAATGCCAGCTGTTATATACGAAATGCTCCATCTCGGGGTCGCATTCAACCGCCTGAATAGGCCCGAAAATCAGGTTTCCGCGAATTTTAACATCGCTGAGCTCATCCTTGCGCCTTGCAAGCGCGGCATCCAATGCAACGGGGAAACCAAGGTTGGAGGTATAGTCAACCCAGTCGCCGCTTTTTACACAGCGCACGGCCTCGTCGGCTGTGCGCAGCTTTTTCTTATATGCACATAGATAGTCCATGTCAATTCTCCTCTGAGGATTTTTCTAAATTATCGCATATTTTGGGATAATAAGCAAGATGCTTGTCAAAATGTAGTCAGTAGTATATAATAAATCAGTTAGAAAGGGCTGTTTGCTATGAGATATATTTTATGCAGAACAGACGAACTTGATATAGTAAAAACCTTTGAATGCGGCCAATGCTTCCGCTGGAACGCGGACGAAAACGGCGTTTATTCGGGCATAGCCGCAGGCTATCCTGCAATTTTTGAGATTGAAGGCAATTCGGTTTACATAACAACAGAAGCTCCGAAGCAATTCTGGCACGAATACTTTGACCTTGATACCGACTATGCGGATATCAGCAATAGCTTTTGCGGTGAATATATGGAAACCTGTAGGGAATACGGCATGGGCATACGCATACTCCGTCAGGAATCATGGGAGGCTCTGTGCTCTTTTATAATCTCCCAGTGCAATAATATTACGCGCATCAAGGGCATCGTTGAGCGGCTTTGCGAATCCTTCGGCGAAAAGCTTGAGTTTGAAGGAAAAGTGTATTACACATTTCCGTCATCGGAAACGGTGGCAAAGCTGGAGCCTGAGGATCTGGCGCCCCTGCGCTCAGGATACAGAGCGGAGTATATAATTGCCGCGGCAAGGGCCGTCGTTTCGGGCGAGCTCGACCTTGAAGAGCTTAAAGCAACAGATTATAAAACTGCCATTAAACAGCTCCGAACCGTGCGAGGTATCGGTGAAAAGGTTGCTAACTGCGTTGTGCTTTTCGGTCTTGGCCATATGGAAGCATTCCCGATTGATGTGTGGATGAAGCGCGCACTAAAGAAAAATTTCCCGCCCGACTTTAACCCTGAGAGTCTCGGCGCCTATGCCGGACTTGCTCAGCAGTATATCTTCTACTATGCAAGGAGCATGGGAAAATGAGTTATAAACTACTTGCGGCTGATATGGATTCAACATCGCTCACCGCAGATAAAAGACTGACAGAAAGAACGGTCAGGGCGATGACCAAAGCCCTTGAGCAAGGAAAACATGTGCTGTTTTCAACAGGGCGCAGTATCTGCTTTGTAAAGCCCTACATGGATATGGTGCCTGGCATGCGCTACGCAATCTGCGCAAGCGGTGCTTCGGTTATAGATACAGTAACGGGGGAGAAACTCCTTTATAAAACCATCGATACCGAAACCGTTAAGATGGTAATCGCAGCGGCAAGCGGCGGCTATGTAATGCCGATTCTGTTCCGCGAGAATAAGAGCTATGGAACACGCTGGTGCGTGGATTGCTGCGAGGAATTCGGCGTTAAGTATTATGAAGAAACCTATCGCAAATACATGAACATCTGCGAGGATGCTTTCAATAACTACATGGAAGACCCCGCGGAGCTTGAAAAGATCAATCTCTTCTATGCGGATGATAATGAAGCCGATTTGGTGTATGAGCAGATCAAAACTCTGCCCATATCGTTCAGCACGCACACACCCCATTCGCTCGAGATAAACGCGCCGGGAGTAAGTAAGGCAAATGGCCTTAAAGCCCTGTGCAAGCACCTCGGTATAGACCTCAGTGAGTGCATTGCTGTCGGCGATGCCGAAAACGATGAAGAGATGATTTCCGTTGCGGGATTGAAGGTCGCAATGGGCAATGCGCAGGACAGAATAAAGCGCATTGCGGATGTTGTCTGCTCAGACTGTGAGCATGACGGCGTAGCCGAGATAATAGAGCAATATTTGCTTGATTAGCCAAGCTTTTTGTAGTATAATATACTAATTAAAATGCCATGGACAGCGCATCAAAGGAGTCGGCGTTATGGACGAAAAAATAATGCAGCTTAAAAAGTGGATAGAGGAGAGCGACAATGTTGTGTTCTTCGGCGGAGCGGGCGTTTCCACCGAAAGCGGTATCCCTGATTTTCGCAGCGTTGACGGACTTTACAATCAGAAGTATAAGTACCCTCCCGAAACCATTCTGAGCCACAGCTTCTTTGAGCGTTACCCCGAGGATTATTATGATTTCCACCGCGAGAAGCTCGTCATCGATAATGTTAAGCCCAATGTTGCCCATCTGCGTCTTGCTGAGCTTGAAAAAGAGGGTAAACTCAAGGCGGTTGTCACTCAGAATATTGACGGACTGCATCAGGCTGCGGGCAGCAAAAAGGTTCTGGAGCTTCACGGAAGCATCCTGCGTGCCTATTGCTCTAAGTGCCGCAAGCCTTATCCTGCAGAGCTCATGAATAAGGGAACAGGCGTCCCGAGATGCTCCTGCGGCGGTGTTATCCGTCCCGATATTGTGCTCTATGAAGAGCCTCTCGATCAGGACATTATGACCGAGGCAATAAGATGTATCGCGAATGCCGATGTGCTCATTATCGGCGGCACATCTCTTGCGGTTTATCCCGCAGCAGGGCTTATAAATTATTACCGCGGAAATAAACTGGTTCTGGTTAACCTCAGCAGTACCCCTTATGATAACGAGGCAGATCTTGTTATCAACGAAAAAATCGGAAAGGTGTTTAGTCAGATTTGAGCAGGATAGATATATTAGGCGTCGGCTTTGACAGTATGACCAAGGACGAGGCTGTTAAAACCGCGCTTGAGATAATTTCACAGCGACGCGGCGGATATATGGTAACTCCGAACCCGGAGATTGTCATGGAGTCGTGGAAAAACCCTGAGCTCAAGGACGCTGTTAAGAATGCCGACCTTGTAATTCCGGACGGTATCGGAATTATACACTCGGCAAGAATACTGAGAACACCGCTCAAGGAGCGCCTCCCGGGAATAGACGTAACTACCTCGATACTTGAATGTATGGGCAGGGAAGGAAGACGTGTGTTCCTTCTCGGAGCCAAGCCCGGCATCGCCGAGAAAGCGGCAGAGGAAATGAAAAAACAGTTTCCCGGTCTTGTGATCTGCGGAACTCAGGACGGATATTTCAAGGATGATGATCCCGTTGTAGAGAAGATAAACGAAGCCGAACCGGATTTCCTGCTTGTGTGCCTCGGCGCACCGAAGCAGGAGCTGTGGATGGCGCAGAATGCCGGCAAACTGAATGTTGGATTTATGGGCGGTCTCGGCGGAACTCTGGACGTGTTTGCCGGAACTGTTAAGCGTGCGCCGCAGATATGGCAGGACTTAGGTCTTGAATGGCTGTATCGCTGCTTAAAAGAGCCATGGCGGTTTAAGCGTGCCGCAAAGCTTCCAAAATTCTTGTTTAATGCAATAGGAAAAAGATTAAGGACGATATTCAAATGGACAAAAAAGGTAAGCTGATAGTTTTTGAAGGTATTGACGGAAGCGGCAAGTCTGCTAACTACAGACGAGTCTGCAAGCACCTTGAAAAAGATGGCATTGGTTATCACCATATAGTTTTCCCGAGATATGACAAGGAAAGCTCGGCGCTCATCCGTGCATACCTGGGCGGAGAATTCGGCTCAAATCCGAATGACGTCAACGCATATACTGCCTCTGCATTTTATGCCGTGGATCGCTTTGCCTCCTACCGTACCGATTGGGGAAATTATTATAACGAAGGCGGCTTTATCCTTGCCGACAGATATACAACCTCGAACGCCGTACATCAGGGATCAAAGCTCGATGACAGCGAGCTGGAGCCGTTCTTCGAGTGGCTTTACGATTTCGAGTATGTGAAAATGGGATTACCTAAGCCGGATCTTGTAATATATCTCGACGTGGATATCGAAACGTCTCTCGCCCGTATGAAGCACAGACAGGAGAAAACCAATACTACCGCAGATATTCACGAGAAAGATATAAGATATCTGGAAAACTGTCTCCGCGTTGCGGATAAGGCGGCCGACTACTACGGTTGGACAAGAATTCCTTTCAAACATGACGGTGTTGAGCGCGAAATCGCTGAAAAACACGAGGAAATTTACAGAATCATAAAGGATGCGCTGTGAGTATTAACGAAGAAAAGATTGAGCTGCGAATTAAAATCCGCAGGGAGCTTGAGGAGCTTCCTCAAAGCTATATTGACTTGTCCGATGAGCAGATTGCGGAAAATGTAATAAGCAGTGACGCGTTTAAAAACGCAAAGCGTATTTTCGCTTATTGTTCCGTGGACAGGGAAGTAAAGACTGAAAAGATAATACTTGAGGCACTCAAACAGGGCAAAACCGTTGCTCTGCCCGTAAGTCTCATAAAAAGCCAGATGATTTTCCGCGAGATTAAGAGCCTTGACGGACTCAAGGTCGGAAGATACGGCATCCCTGAGCCGGGCGATGATTGCCCTGAGCTTTTTGCCGATGAGAATGACTTTGCCCTTGTTCCTGCCCTTTGCTGTGACAGAAGCTTTAACAGACTTGGAAACGGAGCGGGCTATTATGACCGCTGGCTTCGCAAAAACAGACCATACAGCATTTGTCTTTGCAGGTCTCAGCTTTTACAGGACAAAGTTCCGACTGATGAATTCGACTTCAAGGTCGATGCGTACGTAAATGAAAATGAAATGAAAACTGAGGCCCGTTAAGGCCCCAGTCTTACATATCTCAGCAGCCGCAGCCGCAGCCGTTGTCGCCGTTTCCGTTGCAGCCGCAACCGCAGTTACCGCAGCCGAAGAAGAGGATAAGAAGAATGATGATAATCCAAACGCAGCTGTTGTTGTTATTGTTACAGAACATAGTATGACCTTTCTCCGCGCATTGAATTTTGTTATGTCAGATGCCGGCGCGGCGGCAAATGAATTTTTTGCGCTGTGGGATTCCCCACGCGCCTGAGATATATTATGCCGGAGACTGTTTTTCGGTTACTCCGGCAAAAAACCACAGCTCGCCGCAGAATGCGGCAGAATGGAGATTCCTATGGCTGATAAGAAAACCGACTTTGATTCCTTTGAAAAAGGCAGCGATTACAAGCTGGACAAGTCCGCTTATACGTCAAAATCCGGCGCTTCCGCAAACAGGGAAGGTGGCGGAGGAAAAGGCCTTTTCGGCGGATTTATGTACTTCCTGTTCGTTGTCAGCGTAAGTATTATTCTTGCATGTCTGCTCTGGCTGGCAGCAACTGATGTCCTTGCTCTGAACGCGGATAACAGTCTTGTCGTTAACATTACCCTGCCGAAAGACAGCTTCACCTATAATACAGAAGACGTCACCGATGATAAAGGCAACACAAAATCGGTCAAGACTCATACCGCCGACATCGGCTATGTTGCCGATGAGCTTTATGATGCGGGTATAATCAAATACAAAACTCTGTTCAAGATTTTTTGCTCTTTCTACAGCGCAGACGAGAAGCTTGACCCCGGCACATATGAGATCAAGGATGTTTACGATTACCGTGCACTTATCTCAAAGATGCAGTCCGGAACAAGCGCAATGCTTGCGATTGATGTAACCATCCCCGAGGGCTACACAATGAAGCAGATATTCGAGACTCTGGACGAAAAGGGCATTTGCGACTACGATGACCTTATGTATGCCGCCGCAAACTCCACCTTCAGCTATGACTTTCTCGAGGAAGCAAACGGCGATGCAAGCCGTCTTGAGGGCTTCCTGTTCCCGGATACCTACTCGTTCTATGAGGGAATGAGCGCGGCAAGTGCAATCAACAAGTTCCTCGAGGGCTTCTATTATAAGCTCACTGCGGAAATGATTGATTGGCAGAAGGCAAGCGGATACTCATGGCGCGAGATTGTCAATATCGCTTCCATGATAGAAAAGGAAGCTGCCGACGATGCAACAGAGCGTGCAAATATCGCCTCTGTTATCTACAACCGCCTGAGGAATGACTGGCCCCTGCAGATTGACTCCGCTGTGCTTTATGACTATGATGAGCACCCCCACGGTGTTACTCCGGATATGCTGAAAGCGGATATGCCCCATAACGTTTATGTGAAGAAGGGACTGCCTTCAACGCCTATCTGCAATCCCGGTCTTGCATCTATAAAAGCTGCATTGCAGCCTAACTCTACAAGCTATATGTTCTATGCTCTTGATACTGCAAGCAAGACACATAGATTCTTCGTGGGAAATTCGGAATTCGACGCATTCGTTGCAACACAGAATTATGGCTGATATGAAACCTGAACTTTTATCACCTGCCGGAGATATGGAGCGCCTGAAAATGGCGCTCCATTACGGTGCAGATGCGGTGTATCTTGCCGGAACCCAGTTCGGCATGCGAGCAGCCGCAGGAAACTTTAATAACGAAGAGCTTCGCGAGGCGGTCAGGCTTGCCCACGAGAAAGGCGCAAAGGTTCATGTAACCTGCAATACGCTTCCGCGTGAAAACGAGCTTAAAGCGCTGCCTGCGTTTCTGGAGGAGACCGCCGATGCAGGCGTTGATGCCTTCATAATTGCCGATCTGGGCGTTATGGATTGCGCAGCAAAGTATGCGCCAAAGGTTGCCCGCCATGTCAGCACTCAGCTTGGCGTAATAAACAGCGCAACAGCCCGCGTTCTTCACTCCATGGGCGCGGAACGAGTAGTGCTTGCCAGGGAAACTCCGATGAAGGATATTTTCGAGATTCGCGCAAATACGCCGAAGGAGCTGGAGATTGAAGCTTTTGTCCACGGCGCAATGTGTGTTTCCTTTTCGGGAAGATGCTTGCTGTCAAACTATCTGACGGGGCGTGACGCAAACCGCCGCGCCTGTGCCCAGCC
>JAZLGD010000138.1:0-5966 GCA_045616105.1 Oscillospiraceae bacterium
AGCTGGAAACGGGCAAAACCGAGCTTATTCGCGCTGTTCTTGAAGGCGTTTTCTATCACCTCAGATGGATGCTCGAATGTCAGGACAAGAAGCTGAAGACGGCTGATGTCATCCGTTTCGTCGGCGGCGGCGCACTCTCCCCTGTTTCCTGTCAGATACTCGCTGACATCACGGGAAGAACGATTGAAACCGTTGCATCGCCTCAGAATGTCGGTTCTGTGGGCGCAGCTGCTGTCACCGCAGTCGGTCTCGGAATAATCGAAAACCTCGAGTGCGTTCAGGACTTCATTCCTGCAGCAGCAGTATACGAGCCGGACATGGATAAGCACGCTCAGTATGAGCCATATTATCAGACCTTCAAAAAGCTTTATAAAGCCAACAAAGAACTCTATAAAGAGATAAAGGGGATTTGACTATGAAAAACAAAGAGCTTAAACGAACCTTGAAGTTTATTCTCTTCTCAGCATCAGCGGGCATAATTGAAACTCTGGCTATGATTCTGTGCGAGGAAATCATTAAGATTCCCGGCCACTATGTCTGCTACACCATTGCGCTCGTTCTGAGTGTTCTCTGGAACTTCACCTTTAACCGCCGCTTCACATTCCAGTCCGCGGCAAACATTCCCAAGGCTATGTTCCTCGTATTTCTGTTCTATGTTCCCTTTGCTCCGTTTACAATCTGGCTCGAACACGTTCTCGCCGATGTTCACGGCTGGAACGAGTATGTTGTTCTTGCAATAAACATGGCGCTCAACCTTTCCCTCGAGTACCTTTGGGATAACTTTGTTGTCTACAAAGACAGCAAGGACACAAACGACATTGCAAAGAAACAGGCCGAGAAAGAGCTCGCAGACAAATAAAACAAAAAACCCGCAGGATTTGTTGATCCTGCGGGTTTTCTGCGCTTATCAGTAAAGCTTTTTAATGGTCAGAATATTTTTTCCGTACTCATATTTGTATTTTACACTGTCCATTGTCTTTTTGACTATATAAATTCCGAGTCCGCCGATTGCGCGGTCCTCAGCGGAAAGCGTGGTATCCGGGTCTTCATTCGTCAGCGGATTATAGGGCACGCCCTCGTCCTCAAAGCGAACATACACTCTGTTCGGCTCTTCCTTGGAAATGAGCTTTACAGTAACAGCTCCCTTCTTTCCGGGGTAAGCATAGCGGACGATATTGCTCATAATCTCGTCAATTGCAACACTTATCTGCATTGTTGACTTCATCGGGAAATCGAGCTTTTCAAGCTCGCGCTCAACAAACTCGGTTGCAACTGGTATATCTTCAATGCACGCCTCGTCAAAATGTATCGACGGCACGGGGGCCTCACCGATATACTTGAATGCAAGCATTGTGATATCGTCAAACTGCGGAGCATCGCCGACAAAGCTGTCCACATCCGATTTTATGAATTTACAAAGCTCTTCCATGCTGTCAAATTCTCGTGAATTTATTGCGTTCAGCAGTCGCTCCTCGCCGTAAAGAACGCTTTCCGAGTTTGTTGCTTCGGTTACGCCGTCGGTATAAAGGTAAACGATATCTCCCGGATAAAGCTGATGCTCCTGAGTCTTATACTTAACGCCCTCCATGCCTGCGAGAACAAAGCCCGCTCTTGCGCGGAGGTACTCAAACCTGCCGTCACCATAACGCACAAGGGGCGGATTATGGCCCGCGTTTGCATACTGCATAAGTCCATTTTCAAGGTCAATGCTGCCCTGCCACGCGGTTACGAACATACCTGCGTCATTGCCATCGCAGAGTTCTCGGTTGCCCGTTGTGAACACATCGGAAAGCGGTATATCCGCTTCGGTGAGGGTCTTCAGTTCGGTTTTGGCACGCATCATAAACATTGCCGCGGGAATTCCCTTGCCCGAAACATCGGCAATCAGGCAATGCAATGTGTTGCTGCCGGTCATGTAGAAGTCGTAAAAATCGCCGCCTACTTCCTTTGCGGGGGTCATGCTTGCGTATATATCAAAGTCCTTGCGCTTGGGGAACGCCGGGAAAACGTTGGGAAGCGCGGAGCTTTGTATATTCTTTGCAAACTCAAGCTCGGCATCTATTCGTGCCGATGCCTCGTCAATATACCTTTTCAGCGTATCAACGGTGCGGTTAATATCATCGGAAAGGGATGCAAACTCCTGATTTGAACGGACATCAACGACCTCGTTCAGGTCTCCGCCCGTAATCTTCGCAAGAGAGTGGTTTATATCCTTAATCTGATTTACGACTATTCTCTTTATCAGCATATAAATCAGAGCAAACAGGACGGCAAATACGAGAATTTCCATGAATGTATTCACATACATCGCAACATTGCGTATCTGAAATGCTTCGTCAACAGGCAGGACTGATATGATATAGTAGCCCTCGTCCACACCGTAGCGGCAGAACACTTCTTCGCCGTTCATGGTCATTGAAATTGTTGTAGCAGGTGCAATCTCACCTATCTTTGACCCATCCGCAAGCAGCCTTTCCTCCGTCATACCTTCGGGCGCACTTACAAGATGTCCTTGACTGTCAATAATCAGAATGTAGCCCGTCTTGCTGACATGGCGATTCTTTGTAATGCCGACGACCTCGTTATCGATATCCGCCTGGAACTGCTCGGCATCGTAGCCTGCCTGCAGAAATCCGTTTTCGAGTTTTATGCCTGCATACTTTCGCTCAATTGAGTTGTCAGTCGTAATCGGGCCGTAGCTCTGTACATATTCTTCGGTATCGCTAAGCAGGCACAGGAAATCCGCTGACTGCCTGCCCGATGCCATATCAAAACCGATATACTCAGGCTCAGTGCTTTCTGCTATTATGCCGTTTTCATCAACGATACTGATTTCCGCAACGCCGTATTTTTCCGCTATTTCGCTAAGGCTGTTTGAGTTAAGTTCCTTGCCGATATTGCGCGTTACCGTAAGGATATTTTCATCCGACGCATCACTTATATCTGCAGATGTTTCTGAAATCGCCAAGGAAAGGAGTGTATCTACCTGATTTTCCGCAATCTCATTCTGGAGTCTGAGTACAAAGAAGGATGTCACGACAAATGCAAATCCAACTGCAAGTAAAAGCCAGCGCTGGATTATCTGGGATATGCGTGCTTTATTCTCTTTGTCATGTTTTACTCTGTCTTTTGCAATCATCGCAAGGAAAATTGCAGCGAGCATTACAGACACGCCATTTGCCAGCACCATCGGTATCGAGCAGGCACTGATGACCGCCATCGCTTCGTCCGGTGACTGCATATTGGTTATGAACACCATGGTCAGGTGGAAAACTTCCATTACAACGCCGATTGCAAAGGAAATAAACCATCCCGGCTTCTTATCCTCGAACATATACTTGCGCAGAGCTGCAGCATAAACACCGGCAACAAAGGTTGAAACAGTGCATGCCACCCGTGTAAAGCTTCCCACTCCCCACGCAACAGCAAACCAGCGTTCAACAGCTCCGATTACGCCGGCAATAATGCCCGCAGGCGCTCCGAACATAAGGCCTGCAATGAGCACGGCTGCATCACGGCAGTTTACCTGTGCACCGTTAATCGGAATTCCGCACTCAGTGCCGAGAATTGCTATGACACCGAAAATCAGGCCGTATAACATTTGCTTCAGCCAGCGTTTTGCCTTGCCGAAGGCCGTATATTTATCGAGACAATAGAGCATGACTGCTATTAATACAGGCAATACCGCAACAACTGTTAGTCTTATATACGAATTCATGGCATTCCTTTCTAAACAATGATCTTTATACTTTAATTCTAATGAGAGCAACGCAAATTGTCAAGCAAATGTCAGTATACCTTTGATTCTACATGCTTGACACTTTCTGAAAAAGGAATAAAATAATATTCAGAATACTGATTCTGAGGAAGAACTGTAATGAGAAATTTCAAGCTGTGTCTTTGCTACGACGGCTCGCGTTACGACGGCTGGCAGAGACAGGGCAACACGGAAAACACAATACAAAGCAAGATTGAGACTCTGCTTTCGCGTCTGCTGGAGCAGAAAATCGAAGTTGCAGCCAGCGGCCGCACAGATGCCGGTGTTCACGCAAGAAAGCAGGTATGCTCATTTCACGCAGACACGGAAATGAGCTGTGATGAGATGCTTTCGGAGATTAGAAAATACCTCCCCGAGGACATTGGCGCTGTGTCACTCAACGATGCTGCTCCGCGATTTCATGCGCGGCTCAACTGCGTGGGCAAAACATACGTTTACCGCGTATGGAACAGCAGCTCCCCCAATGTTTTTGAACGCAAATATGTGTACCGATTCAGCAGCAATCTTGACATTGACGCCATGAAGGCGGCGGCTGATATTCTTATCGGCGAGCATGATTTTTCCGCTTTCACTTCGGCAAAGCGCATGAAAAAAAGCGCTGTGCGGAATATTGAAAAAATAGTCATTTCCGAGGAAAACGGCGAGATTCGTTTTTCGCTTACGGGCAACGGCTTTTTATACAACATGGTGCGTATAATCATCGGAACTCTTCTTGAGGTCGGCACGAAAGCCAGAAGTGTTGAATCCGTTGCCGATGCGCTCAATTCACTTGACAGAAAAGCCGCAGGCTTTACGGCTCCCGCTCAGGGATTAACTTTATGGGATGTGTATTACTGATATGAAAACTCTTATTGAACTATATGATGAACGCCCCATCGAAAACGTTCTCGCAACTGAGGTATTCAGCCCCGAGCGCACGATATTTCTCTGCCCGTCAGAGGTCGCTCAGGACAAGAACATTCGCACAAAGCTGGCGGAATACTTCAGACACCGCGGTCTTGAAACGGAGCTTATATTTCTGGAATGCAGTCTTTATAACAGCGAAAAGATTGAAAAGCAGCTTCGCGCAATAACCGAGAAGTATCCCGACTGTGTACTGGATATAACCGGAGGCACGGATGCAGCACTGTTTGCAGGCGGCAAGCTTTGCGCCAAGTACGGCACACCCACATTCACATACAGCCGCAAGCGCAACTGTTTTTTCAACATACATGATGCTGAATTTGCAAACGAGCTTTCCTGCGAGATAAGCCATCGTGTTGAGGACTGCTTTCTCATGGCCGGCGGTGCGCTGAGAAGCGGAAGAGTTGACAACGACATTCTCGGCTCTTACATGAACGACATTGACCCGTTTTTCAGGCTATATCTTCGTAATCGCAATGACTGGACGCATATCGTCGGCTACATACAGCGTGCATCCCAATCCGAAAAAGGCTTTACTCCGCCGCTTGAGGTAAGCGCCCCTTACACTGTAAAGGGCGAGCGCGGAAGCCGCATTGACGCTCCCGAAGGCGCTCTGTATGAGCTTGAAAAGCTTGGTTTTATAAGCGGTGTCAGCATATACGATGACAATGTTGAGTTCAAATTCAAAGATCATCAGATCCGCACATGGCTGCGCGACATAGGGAGTGTGCTCGAGCTGTATGTCTACAAATGCTGCATTGACACCGGACTTTTTAACGATGTACGCACAAGTGCAGTCGTTGACTGGGAGGGCGATCACAAGCAGGATAATGTTACCAACGAGATTGATGTTATGGCCATGCAGGGCATCGTTCCCGTATTCATTAGCTGCAAAACCTGTGAGGTCAGCACGGAAGCGCTCAACGAGCTTGCCATATTGCGTGACCGCTTCGGTGGAAACATCGCAAAGGCAGCAATCGTGACAACCAAACGCTGCCAGAGCATAACCCGACACCGTGCCTCCGAGCTTGATATTGAAGTTATTGACCTTGAAGACATTCAGATGGGAAGTATAAAAGATCACATTACCTCTCTGATGCAAAGTAACTGATAAAAAAAGACTGTACCGTAATATCGGTACAGTCTTTTCAGATTGTCAAAGAACTCGGTTTTTTGTTAAACAAAAGATGGGGTTCTTTGCATATTTAGGAGCAAAATCTCAAAAAGATGCAAAAAGTCGGAGCTATTCCAACTCCAATTTGCCAGCTTTTTCAGATTCATGGCA